>JBDKRF010000315.1:0-2689 GCA_039683525.1 Clostridiaceae bacterium | reverse complement strand
ATACTTGAGGTATCGGCATCAAGTCTTTATTTTCCATATGTACCTCTACGTCCAGAATAAGTAATATCAATTGAAATAATATCACCAGTAATATTCAATAACAACTATTCTATACCAATCTCCTTAGAAGCATCCTGCCTCGCTCCCCAAGAATTGACAAACCACCTCAAAGCGGCTATGCTAAATATTTAGGATAGTTTCGGAGGATTTTGTTTCATGCAGGAACGTTACGACCCACAGGCAATTGAAGCCAAGTGGCAAAAAATCTGGGCGGACTCGCATTGTTTTGAGGCGATCACCGGCTCGGAGAAACCCAAATATTTCCCGATGATCGAGTTTCCCTACCCCTCCGGGCAGGGTCTGCACGTCGGCCATCCGCGGCCTTTTACCGCCATGGACGTCATCGCGCGCAAACGCAGGCTAGAGGGCCACAACGTGCTCTACCCCATCGGCTACGACGCGTTCGGCCTCCCCACGGAGAACTACGCCATCAAGACCGGCATTCACCCCGCGAAGGTCACGCACGACAATATCATCCGTTTCCGCAGCCAGCTGCAACGGCTCGGTTACTCGTTTGACTACTCCCGCGAGGTCAACACCTCTGACCCCGACTACTATAAATGGACGCAGTGGATCTTCCTCAAGTTCTTTGAGCAGGGGCTCGCCTACAAAGCGGAGATCCCGATCAACTTCTGCACGAGCTGCAAAGTCGGCCTCGCCAACGAAGAGGTGGTCGACGGCGTTTGCGAGCGCTGCGGCGGCGAAGTGGTGCGCATGGTGCGCTCCCAGTGGATGCTCAAGATCACGGCGTATGCCCAGCGGCTCATCGACGACCTCGACACCGTGGACTACCTTGAGAAGATCAAAGCGCAGCAGATCAACTGGATCGGTCGCAGCGAGGGCGCGCTGGTCAACTTCGCGATCAAGGATACCTCCGAGAAGCTGACGGTCTTCACCACGCGTCCGGACACGCTCTTTGGCGCGACCTACATGGTCGTGTCTCCGGAGCATCCGATGATCGAGCAGTATCACGACCGCATCACGAACATCGAAGACGTGCATGCCTACCAGAAAGCCGCAGCGATCAAAAGCGATTTTGAGCGCAGCGAACTCGCGAAAGATAAAACGGGCGTTCCGCTCGCCGGCATTTTCGCCATCAACCCCGTCAACGGCAAGGAAATCCCGATCTGGACGAGCGACTATGTCCTCATGGGCTACGGCACGGGCGCGATCATGGCGGTTCCCGCGCATGACGAGCGCGACTATGACTTCGCCAAGGTGTTCGGGCTTCCGATCATCGAGGTCGTCGCGGGCGGCGACATCGAAAAAGAAGCATACACCGACTGCGCGAAGGGGAAGATGGTCAACTCCGGCTTCCTCGACGGCATGGAGGTGGACAAAGCCATCCCCTCGATCATCGACTGGCTCGTCAAAGAGGGCATCGGCGAGCGCAAGGTGAACTTTAAACTCCGCGACTGGGTCTTCTCGCGCCAGCGCTACTGGGGCGAACCCATCCCGCTGGTCTATTGCGAGCACTGCGGCTGGGTGCCGATCCCCTACGATCAGCTCCCGCTAGAGCTGCCGATGCTGGACGATTTTTCGCCCACGGATGACGGCAGCAGTTGCCTCGCCCGCGCGAAGGACTGGCTCCACACCACCTGCCCGAAGTGCGGTGGAAGCGCGACGCGCGAAGCGGACACCATGCCCAACTGGGCGGGTTCGAGCTGGTATTTCCTGCGCTATACCGACGCGCATAACGACAAAGAATTCGCCTCCCGCGAGGCGCTGGACTATTGGACGCCGGTCGACTGGTACAACGGCGGCATGGAGCACACCACGCTGCATCTGCTGTACTCCCGCTTCTGGCACAAGTTCCTCTTCGATCTCGGCCTCGTTCCCACAAGCGAGCCGTATAGGAAGCGCACCAGCCACGGTATGGTGCTCGGCAGCAACGGCGAGAAGATGAGCAAGTCCCGCGGCAACGTGGTCAACCCCGACGACTATATCCCGACCTATGGCGCGGACAGCTTCCGCACCTACATCATGTTCATGGGCGCGTTTGACCAGCCGATCCCGTGGAACGAGCTTGGCACGCGCGGCTGCCGTCGGTTCCTCGACCGCGTCTGGGCGCTACAGGATATGGTGCAGGGCACGGGAGACACCGACGCCGAGATGAAGAAGAAGGTGCACGCCGCCATCAAGAAGGTCGGCGAAGACTATGAGCGCATGAAGTTCAACACCGCCATCGCAACCATGATGGCGCTGACGAACGACTTCTATGCGCGCGGCCAGCTCACGAAGGACGAGCTGCACACGCTGGCGATCCTGCTTGCGCCCGTTGCCCCGCACCTCAGCGAGGAGATCAACGAAGCGCTGGGCTATTCGCCGATGAACGAGCAGCAGTGGCCGATGTATGACGAGAGCGCGCTGGTTGAGGACGCGGTGGAATACGGCATTCAGGTCAACGGCAAGGTGCGCGGGCGCATCACGCTCTCCCTCTCGCTGGACACGAAGGCCGTCGAAGAAGCGGCGCTCGCCTGTGAGGACGTCAAGCCGCATCTGGAAGGCAAGACGGTGCGCAAGATCATCGTGGTCAAGAACATCGTCAACATCGTGGTTGGCTAATACAACGCAAGAAACACAAACGGCGCGGATTCCTCCGCGCCGTTTGATTGTTATGCCGTTGTCG
>JBDKRF010000314.1:0-4517 GCA_039683525.1 Clostridiaceae bacterium | reverse complement strand
AATATCGATCATCTCCGTAAGTTCGCTGATCACGTCGTTCTGCGTCGGCGCGTTGACCACGACGCCGATCGCGCCTTGCATCTCCGCATACGAGGCCATATGGATGACGCGTTTGCCCTGTGTCAGTCCGCCGCCGACGCCCGCGAACACGGGGATATCGGAGGCGGAGATGATCGCCTGCGTAATCACCGGTTGCGGCGTAAACGGATAGACCGCCATGATCGCGTCCGCATTAATGTTTCGAATGATCGCAAGATCGGTGGAAAATACAATGGATCGGTAGAGCTTGCCAAAGATCGTGATCCCGCTGCACTGCGAAATCACCGGCGGAATGCGCAGCGCAAACTTGCGCAGCGTTCCGTCAATCGGGGTCGGCGTGTTTGTCATAAGCGCCTCCAAATAAAAAATAATGATTGCAGTATGATTGATCTGTACGTTCATTCTATCGGCTCTTGCACCCGCCTACAATAGATGAAGTGTGAACACGCGAGCACACGCTTGTAAACGATTTTTGACGAACGTGTCCTTTTTCGCGAACTTGCCCGTTGGTTGAGCATTCTATCATCGTTATCAACGAATGGTTGTGCCATTCTATAACGACTATCGAATTATTTTATTGACTTCTATCATAGTTATGGTATTCTTTGTTTGATGTTCATGAAAGGTTTGATTTTATGGAAAGCGAAGTAACCAGTTACAAGCCACTGAAAACACAAAAAGAGTATTTAAAACTGATCGCGGCAAACGTGATCAATCGCTTTGGGGATTCCATCGACGGCATCGCCATCGCGTGGCTGATGTATCAGATTACGCACAGCGCCTCGATGATGGCGCTCATCCTCGGACTCAACTATGTGCCGACGATCCTATTGCAGCCGTTTACGGGCGCTATGGTGGAGCATCTCTCCAAGAAACGCGTGATGGTGCTCTTCGATATCGGTCGCGGGCTCGTCGTTGCGGTGACCGCGTGGCTCTACGTGCTGGGTCATCTCACGCCTGTGATCCTCACAGGCATGATGCTGCTCATCTCCACGCTGGAGGCATTTCGCTCCCCCGCAGGTTCCGCCATCGTGCCGCTGCTGTTGAGACCGGAGTTGTTTAAGGTTGGCTCCGCGCTCAATCAGACCGCAAGCAGGGTCACCGAGCTGGTCGGTCTCGCGCTCGCGGGCGGTGTGGTAGCTCTCCTTGGCTGTCAGGGCGCGCTATTGATCGACGCGGCAACGTTCTTCCTCTCCGCGCTGATCATCGGTTTTATCCGCGTCAAAGAGACAATGCCGGAGGAAAAGGTCAACCTCAAGTCGACCGCGAAGAGCTTTCTGGAAGGATTGTCGCTAATCCGCACCTCGCGGGTACTCGTCGTGCTGCTGCTCATCGGTGCCATGATGAACTTCATGTTTGTTCCGCTCAACGTCTACGCCGCGCCCTTTATTGCGGACTATCTCAAGGGCGGCGCGGAGACACTGTCGCTCATCAACATCGTGCTCGTGCTCGCGCTGGGGCTTGGCTCGTTCGTCGCGCCAAAGATCACGCGCGTCTCCGGCAAAACGCAGCTCATCGTCTGCGGATTGATCGCTAGCCTTGCCCTCTGCGCGTTTGCGCTGGGCGGATATATGCCGTCCCGCGTGCTGCAATACGTCCTCGTGCTTGGCTCCGCCGTGCTGCTCGGCTTCTCGTCCGGCATCATCAACGTGGTCTACAACGCGGCATTCCTGCGGCTGGTTCCGCCGGACTTTATGGCGCGACTCTCCGGCATCTCCACCGCGATACTCGTGTGTTCTCTTCCGATCGGGAGCTTTCTCTGCTCCGCGCTTGCCGCGGTGCTGGAGGTGCCTGTGGCCATCCTCGCCTCCGGCGTACTCAGTATCGGACTCTATCTGCTGCTTGTGCGCGTCAAGAGTCTGGAAGCGCTGTAATTCCGTTGGGTTTTGTGTTGGTTTTTTGCTACACTGATGTTGTTCCCTCGTCACGGTTCCGAAACGAACCAGAAAGAAAGACAGGCTGAAGTTATGGAATCTCTTCAATTTTTTCCGCTGAACGAGCGGCTGGAGGCAGCGGCCGCGCTCTCCCGTCTCGCCTACCGCGGGGACAGCGAAAGCTCGGGCGACATGCGCACCACGATTGAACATTACTATAAGAAGTATAATGTGGATCGCGGTAGATTTTCGGGTCTCCTGCAGGCATATGAACACGTCAAGACAAATCTGGTCTGTGAGGAGCAGGAGTTGCTCGCTCTTTTCGGCATACCGGATGGAATGGAGACCAATCTAAACGAGTTGCTTCGTCTGCTTCGGTACAACCTTGGCGACGAACACGTAAAGGATTTATCCCTTCGCATCGGCTTGATCCTGTCGGACGAAGCGGACGAGCCGATGTTTGATCACGCTGACGTTGGTGATCTGCTCGCGTATGCGCAAAGACTGCCCGCCTCTGATCAAGCAAAGCTGCTGTTTACGGACGCCATCATCCGCTATGACGAATACGAAACACGTGCAAACCGCCTGCTCGATCAAGCCGAGGCTTTGATTCACGAGAAAGCGGATCTGCTCCTACCCTATGCGCAGCAAGCGCTGGAAAACTGGAACGCACTGCCAAGCGAGGCCGCGTTCTTCGATCGGCTCGCCGCTGAGGGCATTCGCCTCGACTGCCCGCGCGCCGATGTCTACCCGATGGTGATGAATTTTACGACGATCACCGTGCATTCCAGCATCGTGAGTGCCGCGTATTTCGGCATCGAGGAGCGCACCGTGATCACCTACGGCGTTCTCGTTGCCGAATTCACCCGCAGCGAGCGGACGGGCAAGACCGATCTGGAGTCGCTCACGAATCTGCTGCACGCGCTGGACGACAAGAAGCGCCTGCAAATTCTCGTTTCCCTGAGGAAGCAGCCGCTCTACGGGCAGGAGCTCGCCAACGTGACCGAGCTCTCGCCGGGAACCATTTCCCACCACATGAGCGAATTGGCGGCTGCCGGCCTTGTGACGATCGAAAAGCAGGGCGTCAAGCTCCTCTATCATCTCAGCGAGTCGCGCATTCGCGAGTTTTTCTCCATGATTGAGCGAAATCTGCTCTAGCATCTCCTAAAAGCCCGGGAATCGGGCTTTTTTTGTACGTTCGTCACAATCTGTTGCTTGCGAAAACAGTATAATGATTTCATTGATCAGTGCATGGAGGAAACATATGGAATCGCCAAATAAAGAGAAGATCATCAAGGCTTACTTCCAACCCAATTCGCGCTGGGCGGAGCCGCTTGCGCTCCTGCGGGAGCTTTTGCTCTTCGGCGGACTGGTGGAGGATTTCAAGTGGGGCAAACCCACCTATACGCATAATGGAGAGAACACCGCTATTCTGTTTGAATACAAAGACGCCTGCGCTCTCGGCTTCTTCAAAGGCGCTCTGCTCAAGGACGAGGCGAAGATTCTGGTTGCGCCCGGTGAGCATTCGCAGGCGATGCGCATGGTAAAATTCACCCGCGCGGACGAGGTGCGAGCCAAGGCGGAAACGCTCCGCGCCTATCTTGCCGAAGCGCTTGCCCTCAACGACGCGGGACAGGAGATCACCTTTACGCACAAAGACGCCGAGATGCCGGAAGAGTTTCAGCAGGTGCTGGACAGTTCTCCGGAAGTGAACCTCGCGTTCTACTCGCTCACACCCGGCAGGCAGCGGGCGTATCTGCTGTATTTTATCGATGCAAAGCAGTCGAAGACCCGCGTCGCGCGGATCGAAAAGTATCTCCCGCGCATTCTGGACGGGAAAGGCATGCTGGACTAATCCTTTCATTCAAAGCAAAAGAGCCGCGCAATGCGCGGCTCTTTTTTGTATGACTTTACTCGATTGCCTTGAGCGACTCGACCATGTTGATCTTCGCAAGCCGCGGGCGCATGAAGATGTCTACCCCGAATGCGAAGAAGAACGTCATCGCGACCGCGAGCAGGTAGCTTAGCGGCTTGATCACCACGTGGAAACTCACCATATCAAAGCTCAGCTGTCCCATCACGAAGCTGTGCAGCCAGATGCCCATCGGAATACCGGCAAGCGCGCCCAGCAGCGTCAACACCAGATTTTCGCGGACGACATACGCCCCCACCTCCGGTGCGTAGAAACCGAGCACCTTGATGGTCGCGATCTCCCGCAGTCGCTCGGTGATGTTGATGTTGCTCAGGTTAAAGAGCACCACAAACGCCAACGCCGCCGCGGACGCAATCACGAGGAACACCACGTAGTCCAGGCTGACCATCATGTTGTCCACGCGCTCCTGAATGTCCGCCGTGACGGTCACGTTCACCGCGCCGTGGTCGGAGATCAGCTCGGCGGCGGCGGCGTGTTCGTCCCCGCCCGCAGCGGTCGCCAGCGCGGCCTTGTATTCGCAGTCCTGTCCGTAGACGGATTCGTAGGTGGCAGGAGTCATGAGCATATAGTAGTAAACGTAGTTTTCAAACACGCCCGTCACCGGCAGTTCGACCGTCCGCGTACCGTTCACGCGCACGGTGATCTCGTCGCCAACGCCCGCGCCCGTCACG
>JBDKRF010000313.1:0-2743 GCA_039683525.1 Clostridiaceae bacterium | reverse complement strand
ATTATTTCATCCGCAAACAAGCGGTCTATCTGTTAATCGGTTTTCCGCTGATGCTGGGGCTATCATTTTTCGATTTTCGTAAGCTGGAGCAGTTCAAGATTATCGCAATTCTGGTCTCCATCGCGCTGCTGCTCGCGGTGTTGGTGTTTGGTCAGGAGACAAACGGCGCGCGCCGCTGGATCGTCATCGGCGGCCAGAGTATTCAGCCTTCCGAGATCGCAAAATTCGGTATGATGCTCTACATGTCCTCGTTTGCGGCGAAGAAACATAAAGTGATGAGCAGCTTTACCAAAGGCATGCTGCCGATGTTATTGGTCATCGGCGTCATCTGCGGTCTGGTTATGTTGCAACCGAACATGTCCATGGCGGTTATTATGGGTCTGATGGGCTTTGCACTGCTCTTCATCGGCGGCTGCGATACCAAGCAGATGATCATGCTTGCGGTCGTGTTCATCGCACTGTTTGCACTGCTAGCCATCATCGAGCCTTACCGCATGGCGCGCCTGACGTCGTTTGTCGATCCCTGGAAGGAAGCGCTTGGCGATGGTTATCAGCTGATTCAGTCCTATTACGCGCTTGGTTCCGGCGGGCTGTTCGGCGTTGGGCTCAACAACAGCCGCCAGAAACTGCTGTATATGACGTATGGCGAGTCGGACTTCATCTTCGCCATCGTGGCGGAGGAGCTGGGGCTGATCGGCGCACTGCTCGTTCTTGCGGCGTTTGGATTCATCGTTTATCGCGGCATTCGCATCGCGCTCTTGTGCCGCGACCGGTTCGGCAGCATGTTGGCCGGCGGTATCACGGTTGTTTTCGGCCTGCAGGTATTCGTGAACATCGGCGTATGTACGGGCCTTCTGCCCACGACAGGACAGGCGCTTCCGTTCATCAGCGCAGGTGGTTCCTCCATGATGATCTTCCTTGCTGCTATGGGCGTGTTACTGAATATCTCCCGCTTTAACAGCATACATAACAATCTACCGGAAAAAGTAGACAAAAAAGCCGCGCGCAGCGTGCGAAATGAGCGCGTGCGCGCATAGCGTCCGCACAAAATCAAATACAATGCGGGAAATCGACGAATAGAAAGTCAGAATAGATGGCAAAAGACAAGGGGAAACAATCGAATCACGAATCGAGCGGGACGAAGAAGAAGAGCTTTTGGTCAAACTTCTTTGAACCCGTTCCTTCGGATGACGATTTTGACCCGGCATCGGCAAACCGGCAATATGGCGAACCGCCCGAACCGCCGCTGAAACATCTCTTTAGTGACGACGATGTGGAGTTTTCGGATGAAGACGACGCGGAGGACCTTGCAAAACTGACCTGGGCGGATGGCGAGAAGGTCGTTACGGATACAGCGCGTATGCGCTACAATAAGAACACCGGACGTGTTAAAACAAACTCCAAGGCAAAAGCGGACGAACCTGTCCGCCTGTTTGATCGAGCGGAAGACGATTTCTTCGAAGATGACGACGAACCTTCGCGCGAGCAGACCACGCGCACGCGCATCTTCCGCACGGGCGCCTCAACCACCGCACGCATTCACATCAACGAAACGGAAGAGACGATTCGCATGGCGGAGGTGCAAAAGAAAGCGCGCGCCCGCGAAGCCGCACGCAAGCACGAAGAGTATGTCGAGCGTCAACTGCGCAAAAAAGAGCGCGGCAAGATCGCAGCGAAGCTCTTTAGCAATCTTGTGTTTGTGTTTGTGATTCTGGTTGCCGTCGGCGTTGCGCTGTATTACGGATTTTTGCTTTCCGACGTCGTGGTGATGGGCAACGAGAGCTATACCTCGGACTATATCATCGAGCGCTCCGGCCTGAAGCTCGGCACCCATATGCTGTTTGTCGATCTGGACAAGGCGGAAGAAAGCATTGAGCAGGATCCATACCTACAGGTGGATTCGTTGACGTATATCTTTCCCGCCCGTGTGCGTATCGTGGTGACGGAGAGAAAGGCGGTCGCGGGCATCGTCGGCCTCGATAGCAACGTTATCATCGACAAAAACGGATACGTGCTCTCCATGGCGGGCGGCACGGATCTATCCGACCTGATTCAAGTCACGGGCGTCACCGCGTCCGGCTTCCAGCTCGGCCAGCGCCTGGGACAAGACAACGATTTTTCGACCGCAACGCTGGTGCAGCTCATCTCCGTGCTGGAGCAATATAATCTATCCAGCTCGATCAAGAGTATCGATTTGACGACGCCGCTGGCGATTACAATGACCGCGCAGAGCGGACTAATGATCCATGTCGGTCAGACGACGGATTTGGATACGAAGATGGTCGTGCTATCGAAGCTCTTGCCGCAGTTTATCAGCAAGGGCATCACGTATGGCACGCTGTATCTCTCCGCGAAGGGCGGAACGGTGTACTCCACCACGTCCTATACGGATCGCACGCCGATTGAGACCACGGAGACCGACAACGCCGCGGGTCAGTTACCTGTTGATGAAAACGGAGACGGAATCGACGACGTCACCGGCCTACCGATTACGACCCCAACGACGACGGATGGAGGCACCACATCGCCGACGCCTTCGCCAACGCCTTCCGGTGGAGATGACTTCCAAGGGTAATTTTTTCTATCTATCTTTTTTCAAAAGATAGATATGGTTCATGGCGGAGATGATTTCCAAGGATAAATATATTAAAAAACCACCTGCTTCAGCAGGTGGTTTTTGTATAAAAGTTTAATATTCTATTCCCAGCCCTTTTCAGCGTGGCGGCAGATGGCGGAGAACGTC
>JBDKRF010000312.1:0-9800 GCA_039683525.1 Clostridiaceae bacterium | reverse complement strand
TGGGGGTTCCGCTCGGTGGAGGAGATTCTCGCTGCGGGGGCTACCTGCATCACCGGGGACGCAAACCGCGTGCCGGAACTGGTGCTGCATGATCCGGGCAACTGCGGCATCTGCTGAAGCAGAGCGGATCATGCGCGAAACAAGGATGGAAGCACCTGCGCAGAGGCGCGGGGAACCGGGAAGGGACAACGCTTGCTGAGAAACGTTTACGATTTTGACAATACGATCTATCGCGGGGATTCCAGCGTGGATTTCTTTCGCCATTGCGCGGCAAAATATCCGCGCGCCTATCTTTGCGCGGTTGCGGCGGCTCCGTGGTTTGCGGCAATGGTGCTGGGACTTGCGGAGAAGACGCGCGTCAAGGAGCGCTTTTACCGCTACCTAAGGCATGTGCCGGATGTTCGCGAAGAGGTGGAGCGCTTTTGGCTCACACACGATAAGAATCTCAAGGACTGGTACTTTGCGCAGAAGCGGGAGGATGATCTGATCATCTCCGCGTCGCCGGAGTTTTTATTAGAGCCGCTGATGAAGCGGCTGGAGCTGACCATGATCGCCTCGCGCGTTGCCGCGGAGACGGGCGAGTATGAGGGGCTCAATTGCCACGGCGAGGAAAAGGTGCGACGCATGCGGGAATTGTATCCCGAGGCGGAGATCGACGGCTTTTATTCCGACAGCAAGAGTGATACGCCGCTGGCAAAGCTTGCGCGAAACGCGTATCTGGTGAGTGGAGACGAGCGTTCGCCCTTTCCGCTGAAGTAACGGTTTTCACCACAACAATTCGACAGATAAGGAGCGCATCTTATGAAAGTGATTGCAATCAACGGCAGTCCCCGCGCAAACGGCAACACGTCCATCGCACTCAAGGCGATGACGGATGAGCTGGAGCGCCAGGGCATTGAGACCGAGACGATCCAGGTCGGCAAGATGACCATCCACGGTTGCATCGCCTGCGGGCACTGCTCCAAATCCGAGGGCAACCGCTGCGTCTTTACGGACGACTGCGTGAATGAAACCGCGCAGAAGATGCGCGAGGCGGATGGCTTTATCCTCGGATGCCCGACCTATTACGCGGGCATTCCCGGCACGATGAAATCGTTCCTCGATCGCGTATTTTTCACCAGCTCCCGCTATTTTCGCCTGAAGGTGGCGACGAGTTGCGCCGTGGTGCGCCGCGCGGGCGGTGTGGACGTCGTTCACCAGCTCAACAACTACCTCAACCTCGCGCAGGTGGTGATTCCTCCGTCGCAGTATTGGATGATCGGCTACGGTCGCGAAAAGGGCGAGGTGGAAGGCGACGGCGAGGGCATGCAGACGCTCGTGAAAAACGCGAGTTGCATGGCGTGGCTCCTCAAGCTCATCGAGGCTGGCAAGGATACCGTGCCCCTGCCGGAAGACGAGAAACGGATCATGACCAACTTTATTCGCTAAGTAACCGCAAACATAGGCCGCGCCGTCGCGCGGCTTTTTTGTTGCCTGCTTCAGCCGATCTGGAAGATATATTTACGCGAATCTAACACAATGCATAAAATACCTGATAGAATAAACGTATGCGTTGAAAAGCGAGGTATCCTGCGGTGTATCGGATTGTTGCCGCGAATGCGACGGGCTTTTTATACGCAGCGCTTCATCATCAAATAGCGGAAATACTGTTGAATATTCCCATTCAGGAGGAACTGCATGGATTCACCTATTCGGGTCAAGAGCGAGGTAGGCAAACTCAGGCGCGTGCTATTGCACCGTCCGGGGCAGGAGCTGGAAAACCTCATGCCGCAATACCTCTCCCGCCAGCTCTTTGAGGACATTCCGTATCTCGTGCATGCCCGCGAGGAGCATGATCAGTTTGCCGCGACCCTGCGCTCTTGCGGGGTGGAGGTCCTATATCTTTTGGACCTCGTGGCGGAGGCGGTCTTAAATCCTGATGTCCAGACGAAGTTTGTGGAGGACTTTATCGCGGAGATAGGACTTTCCGCACGCGGAGTGGAGCAGCGGGTACGAGAGTATCTGCTGAGCCAGCCCGTGCCGCAGATGCTCGCGAGCATGGTGCGCGGCGTTCGCAAGAGCGATCTCGGCAGCCGCGAACCGATCCACCTCGTGGACTATATCGACGACGCGTATCCCTTCTTTGTCGATCCCATGCCGAACCTCTATTTCACGCGCGATCCGTTCTTCATGGTGGACGGCGGGGTTTGCATCTCCAGCATGGCGAACACCGTGCGCGCGCGGGAAACGCTCTTCGGGCAATACCTCTTTACGCATCATCCGCTCTACCAACACACGCCGATGATGCATGCAAGAACAGATCCCTTGTCCATCGAGGGCGGGGATGTGCTCGTGCTCTCCTCCGAGGCGGTCGCGATTGGCATTTCGCAGCGCACCGATCCCCACGCAGTGGAGGCGCTTGCGCGGCGGCTCATCTGCGAGGAGACGGGAATTCAGCGCGTACTTGCGATCGATATCCCCAAGACGCGCTCGTACATGCACCTCGACACCGTGATGACCATGGTGGACGTGGATAAATTCACGATCCATCCGTCGATTCTACCCGCGGTGCGCACGTTTTCGCTCACAAAAAAGAACGGCGTTCTCATGATCGAGCCGGAGAAAAGGAAGCTTGCGGAGTCTTTGGCGGATGCGCTGCATGTTGACAAGGTGACGATGATTCACTGCGGCGGCGCGAGCGCGATCGATGCCGCGCGGGAACAATGGAACGACGGAACGAACACCCTTGCGGTGGCGCCCGGCGAGATCATCGCATTCTCCCGCAATTACGTCACCAACGGCATCCTCCGCGACAACGGCGTGATCGTTCACGAAATCCCCTCGGCGGAGCTCTCGCGCGGGCGCGGTGGACCCAGATGTATGAGTATGCCGCTCTGGAGAGAGTAAAGGTCTCAAGAAGAAACGGTGTATTTCAACTGTGGTAAAATGATTTTAGGCAGTTTGCGAATAGCTTTGCCGAATTCAGAAGAAAAGGTTTACTTTCATGTACGACATCATTCGAATACTGATCGCGATCGTTCTCGCGTCTCCAATTATCCTGATTCCCGTGTTCCGGCACAAATTTGCACTCAAGAGAGCGTTTTTCATCGTTTCTGCTTGCGCAGCGGCGCTCGTGGTCGGCGTGTTTCTGTACCAATGGCCGTTTGAGAACCAGTTCGGCGGCTTTGCGACGGCGCGGCAGGCAATCGAGTATCAATACGGCAAGTCGGACTACCTCTACACCATCGAAAGCGAGAACAGCGCGTTCGTGTTGTCCAATCGCAATGGCGATTTGCTGCACAAGGAACAGGGACGCTTTTATCTGGTCAGCCCGATGTATACGAGCCGGGAAAACGCCCTGTCCGAAAACACCAGCGCCATCATTCGCGGGGATTATCGCACAAGCGAGCGATTTGTGCAGGTGACCATGGCGCAGACGGATCGAAACCCGGCGACGATTACGGACAACAAAGGCACCGTGTTTGAAACCGCGTTTACCTACAACGGACTCACCTATTATGTGGGAACGTATCAGGAGTACAGCCTCGCTTACGAGCTTTCTATCGACGGTGTGAAAGTCGATCTGATGAAACTCAGATCGTAATAATACGATCATCAAAAAATGACTAATTCTGGAGGAACGTATGAATCTGCGCGGAAGAAGCTTCTTGACCCTGCTCGACTATTCCCCCGAAGAGATTCGGTTTCTACTCGACCTGAGCCACAAGCTCAAGCGCGAAAAGATCGAGCGCGTATTTCCCGAGCGCCTCAAGCACAGGAACATCGTGCTGATCTTCGATAAGTCCAGCACACGTACGCGCTGCGCGTTTGAGGTTGCGGCGCTGGATGAAGGCGCGCATGTCACGTATCTGAGCAACAGCCAGATGGGCAAGAAGGAGTCGCTGGAGGACACGGCGAAGGTATTGGGGCGTTACTATGACGCGATCGAGTACCGCGGATTCGGCCAGCAGATTGTCGAAGACCTCGCGCGCTTCTCCGGCGTGCCGGTCTGGAACGGACTGACCGACACCGATCACCCGACGCAGATCCTCGCGGACTTCATGACCATCGAGGAACACGCGAAAAAGCCGCTGAACGAGATTCACCTAGCGTATGTGGGCGATGCGCGCAACAACATGGGCAACAGCCTCATGATCGGCTGCGCGAAGATGGGCATGAAGTTTACCGCGGTTGCCCCGCGTGCGCTTTGGCCGGAAGAGGGCTTGACCGCGCGGATGCGGGAACTCGGTAAGACCACAGGGGCCGTGATCGAATTCTCCGAGTCTCTCGATGCGGTCGCGGGAGCCGACGCGGTGTATACCGACGTATGGGTGTCGATGGGAGAAGAGGCGCAGTTTGCCGAGCGCATTGCGCAGCTAGAGCCCTACCGCGTGACGATGGATCTGATGAAGAAGACCGGCAATCCGGACGTGCTGTTTTTGCATTGCCTGCCGAGCTTTCATGATCTGGAAACGGTCGTCGGCAGAGAGATCTTCGAGAAATACGGCCTTCGCGAGATGGAAGCCAGCGACGAGGTGTTCCGCTCGAAGCACAGCGTAGTGTTTGACGAGGCGGAGAACCGCATGCATACGATCAAGGCGGTCATGGTCGCGACACTGGGCGAGTAAATGATCTATATTTTTCTAAAAATATAGATGAGAACGGTCTGCATACGATCAAAGCGGACATGGTCGCGACGCTCTGAGATTAGGCGTTTTTTCGCCTATATTATGCAGAGCATGCAGATATATCGAATAAATCTGCAAAACGCCCGAAAAACCCATAGATATTATTGAAAGCAAAAAAAATATAAGGTATAATACCCGCATTACGTTTATAACAGCGGAACTATGCCGTGTGGAAAACCGGAGGAGCGACCGGACGCGGCAGAACTATAAATAACAGAGTTTAAGAGGGGTAAGAAAGATTATGGAAGACCGGTATCGTAACGATGTCGCGGTGCAGGTGCCGCGCGTATTACTGCCGAAAAAGGGCACCGACTACTACAAATGGGCGGTTGTCGCCTGCGACCAGTTCACCTCCCAGCCTTCGTACTGGGAAGACGCGAAGCGCATCGTCGGCAAAGCGCCGTCCACGCTGGAGCTGATCCTGCCGGAAGCGTATCTCGAAAAGCCCGGTGAAGCGGAGCGCATCACGAGCATCAAGTCTCATATGCGCGACTATCTCGACAAAGGCGTTCTCGAAGAAAAGCCGCAGGGTTTCGTTCTGGTCTCCCGCACAGTCGGGGGAGCTACCCGCACCGGACTCGTGATGGCGCTGGACCTCGAAGCATACGACTACTCCAAGGGTTCCACCACGCTGATCCGCGCGACGGAGGGGACGATTGTCTCCCGCATTCCGCCGCGTCTCAAGATCCGCGAAGGTGCTCCCATCGAGCTGCCGCACATCCTCGTGCTGATCGACGACCCGGACAAGACGGTCATCGAACCGCTTGCGCTGAAGAAAGCAAAGCTGACGAAGCTCTATGACACCGACCTCATGTTGGAGGGCGGTCATATCTCCGGCCATCTGGTGGATGGCGAAGACGATATCCTCGGCGTATTGAATGCACTCAGCGTCCTCAAGGACGAGAAGCGTTTTTCCGAAAAATACGGCGACCGCGCGCCGATGCTTTTTGCCATGGGCGACGGCAACCACAGCTTTGCCACCGCGAAAGCCAACTGGGAAAAGATCAAGGCCACGCTGCCGGAAGGCGAGCGCGCGGATCATCCTGCCCGCTATGCACTGGTCGAAGTGGAAAACGTGCATGACGACGGCATCGTCTTCGAGCCGATTCACCGCGTGGTGTTCGGAGCTTCCGGCAACCGCGCCATCGAAACCATCCTCCGCCACCTGAAGGCGCAGTACGCCTGCGCACGGGTCGAGCTTGGGCGCATGCCTTGCGCGCAGAGCGGGGATACGCACATCCTGCCTTTCCTCACGGGAGAGGTAGAGGGTGCGTTCATCGTCAGCTGCCCGACATCGCAGCTTGCGGTCGGTACGCTTCAGTCGGCCCTGGACGAAGCGGTCAAGGACATCTGTGGTTGCGAGATCGACTATATCCACGGCGCGGACGTGGTGAAGGAGCTTGCCAAGAAGGGCGGCGCAATCGGATTCCTGCTGCCCGCGCTCAAGAAGAGCGAGTTCTTCTCGACCGTCATCTATGACGGCGCATTGCCGAGAAAGACATTCTCCATGGGCGAAGCGAACGAGAAGCGTTATTATCTCGAGTGCCGCTCACTGGAGAAGAAGTAAAGCGACAAAACAGATCGGTATCTCTTGGCAGAACTTTTTTAAGATGGGTGCCATAACATAGAAACAGATCGGTATCTCATGGCAAACTTTTTTAAGAGGGTTGCCATAACATAGAAACGGGGGAAAACCAATGGCGGTCAAAACTGTCAAATTCGGCGGAACCAGCCTCTGCAACGCCGAGAACTTCACAAAGGTCAAGAATATCATTCTGGCCGACAAGGCGCGTAAGTACGTGGTACCCTCCGCGCCGGGTAAACGCTTCCCCGGCGACGAGAAGATCACCGATCTGCTGTACCTTTGCTATGCGAAAAACTCCAACGGTATGTCGTTTGACGACACTTACGAACAGATTACGGAGCGCTATGTCGGAATCGAACAAGAGCTGGGCTTAAAGACCAACATCGCGCTGGAACTCTCCGCGATCAAGAAAAATATTTTTGCCGGCGCAAGCGAGGACTATATCGCGAGCCGCGGCGAGTACCTCAGCGGGCTCCTGCTTGCGGACTTTTTGGGGTTCGATTTTTACGACGCGGCGGAGCTCGTCAGCTTCCACGCGGACGGCACCTATGACGACGAGACCACGCAGAAGTGGACGCAGAAGCTTGCGGAGACGCAGAACGTCGTCGTTCCGGGCTTCTATGGCAGAAAGCGCGATGGCAGCATCAAGACCTTCTCCCGCGGCGGCAGCGACATCACGGGCGCAATCGTGGCGCGCGCGGTGCAGGCGGATGTCTACGAAAACTGGACCGACGTGAGCGGATTCCTCATGGCGGACCCGCGCATCGTCGAAAACCCCAAGGTCATCTCGGTGGTGACATATTCCGAGCTGCGGGAGCTCAGCTACATGGGAGCGACCGTGCTGCACGAGGATTCGATCTTCCCCGTGCGCCGCGCGCAGATTCCGATCAATGTGCGCAACACCAACCGTCCCGAGGACGAGGGAACGATGGTCATCCCCGATGCTTTCCTCAAGTATTACAAGCGCGAGGGCGTGCTCACCGGCGTCGCCGGACGCAAGGGGTTCACGGTCATCACCGTCTACAAGGACAACATGCACAACGAGGTTGGCTTCGGCTACCGGTTGCTTCGCGTGCTGGATCGCTACAACATCTCGTTTGAGCATGTACCCAGCGGCATCGACACCATGAGCCTCGTGATTCAGGAGACCAAACTCAAGGAGCACCTGGAGCAGGTGCTGCGCGAGATTCAGCGGGACTGCGAACCGCAGAGCATCGAGGTGCATTCCAATATGGCGCTCGTCGCCACGGTTGGCAAGGGCATGATCCGTTCGCTCGGTGTTGCGGCGCGGCTCTTTGGCTCGCTCTACGAGGCGGGTGTCAACGTTCGCATGATCGACCAGGGTTCCTCGGAGATGAACATCATCGTCGGCATCGAAAACGACGATCTCAACACCGCGGTCAAGGCCATCTATCACGCATTCGCGTAAGCAAACCAACGGACAACGCAAAGCTCCCCCATTTGGGGGAGCTTTTTTGTACATACGGTATAGAGTGGTGCGGCAGTATCGTGCACGGAAGAATGCACAGCGTTTTTCTTCTGCTAACCGTGGTTATTTCACTTGTATATACGGTTTTGCTGTGCTAAAGTAGTGGAAAAGCGTCTGGGAGGCCCTATGAAATTTCGAAACAGAATCCTTGTGTTACTGCTGTCGATTCTACTTGGTTTCACTTTGATCTCTTGTGATAAAATCTCCGCGCTCATAGAGCCGACGCCAACCGCAACCCCGACGGCAACGCCCATGCCCACCCCGACGGCGACGCCGGAACCTACGCCGAGCCCGACGCCTTATCGTGAAATCTATCCGATCACATTTGGATTAAGCACAGGCACATCGTATCGAAACGAATATTTCAACGTAAAAATCGATCTGAATGCTACTTGGTTTGCCGAAACGAGCGCGGAGCTGGATCAGAAAAGCGGTTTTACGATGGAGATTCCCAAAGATATGCGCCAGTCGGAATACCTCGACTATCTGCCGAAGGGCCTACCGGTTCAGGACTACAGCGCGCATATGCACACGGGGCTTGCGGAAATCAGCATCCTGGTCAACGATGCAAAAGCATCCATGGCCGCGTTCAGCAGCGTTGCTGAATACCATGAAGCGAATATTGCGTTGATTCGCGATGCGTTCACCAAAGCAGGTGCAACGATTGGAACGGACAATCATACGACGACGATGTTTGCGGGAAAACAGCAATCCTGCTGGTTCTTCTCCTATGATAGCGGAGGGTATACGACGTATAACGCGCAGGTAATCCTGCAACAAGGCGACTATTCGATGAACGTCTTTATCAGCACAACCGGCGTGGATCACACAACGGATATCCTTGCGATGTTCCTGCCGATGGCAGAGTGAACGAACGCATCCGTCCAAGAGAGATAGAGGAGAACGCATGAAACGCTTTTATCAATTATCTGTGCTGCTGCTTGCGCTTGTGAGCCTGCTGTCCCTGACTGCCTGCGGTGCGATCATGCAGGCGGTTTCACCGACGCCGACGCCGACCGCAACGCCGACCGCGACCCCGACACCCTCGCCCACACCGACGCCCACGCCCACGCCCACGCCAAGCCCGACCCCGACACCTGAGCCGGCGCTGACGATCGATTCACTCAAGCTGGGCTTTGGCGGTCCGAGTGGATACTACAACAGCTTCTTTCGTTTCGGATTCCGTGCGCCGACGAACTGGTATCTCTATACGCCGGATCAAATGAATCTTGTAAACGAAATCGATACAACGGGAAAAAGCACGTCCGCGATCACGCAGGAATACATCGACATGCTCAAGCAAGGGCAGCTCGTGTATGACCTTTACGCGATGCCGTATGAAGGCGACGATTATCTGATGATCATCTTATTGGATTACTCCTCCCAGGGAGCGGGGCAACACACCGAGTTTGCGGTCATGCAAGCCATGCAGAGCTGGGCGCTGGATTACAACAATGATCAAAAGCCCGATGCGAAAAATCTTCAACTGACTGTGGCTTCTCTGCTTGGCGAGGAGCATCCGGTCTACCGTTATGACATGAAGTCGAACGGCAAAGACATACACGGCGCATTCCTGACGCTGAAACAGGGTTCTACGTTTGCGTTGATCATCATCGATGCCGTCGAGACACAGACCATCGATTCGATACTCAAGAGCTTTTACGTGGTCAAATAACGATCGTCAGGATAGCCGCCATGCAACGGGCTTGCAGGGCGGCTCTATCGCTTCATCTTCAAATTATCTGAGGAGAATCCAATGCTACATCGAACCCGAATCAAAAACATCAGCGTTTTATGCATAGCGCTGATGCTGTTGTTTTCCCTGACCGGCTGCATGGGTATGATGCGGTATGTGTTAACCCCGACGCCGACGCCGACTGCTACGCCGACGCCGACTGCTACGCCTACGCCAAGCCCGACGCCCACGCCCACGCCGAGCCCTTCACCGACACCCGAACAGGATATCAACGCGTTTCGCGTTGGGTTTAGCGACGAAACCGGGTATTTCAGCAGATTCTTTGACTTTGGTATCCAAAGTCCGGAAGACTGGTATTATTAC
>JBDKRF010000311.1:0-6632 GCA_039683525.1 Clostridiaceae bacterium | reverse complement strand
CGGGCATGTGCGCCAAGCATCAGCGTGACCTTGCTATTGCCATCAAGCGCGCGCGCACCGTCGCCCTTCTGCCCTACGTGTCAGATTAAGCGACAAAGCAAACAATAGCACACCAAATCCTAAAGGACTTAGCAGAATCAGAACCGGTCGCAAGATCGGTTCTTTTTTGTGTGGTTTTTTCAATTATACTAACAAGCCGCCCATAACTGAGCGGCTTGTAAGATCAATCTTTCATGATATCATCAAGATTCACTGTGACAGCGGTCTGCGGGTGAGCCTGCCTTTCGACTTTGGCAGGAAAAACACACCGCGCTCTATGAACATCACTGACAAAGCGTCCACATGGTAATTTCTGAACGCTTGTGATTCTTCAATCGAGTAGAATTCTTGCCAGCGGTCTTCGATTGCGTTGGGGTCCTGATAGGATGGTAAAACGTAGGCCAGCTCCGCCTCAGTACCGCGCATGAGACAGGCGATGATGGAATACCCGCTGTCATCCTCTATATAAGTGCCCTTCTCTGTGGGATTGGCTTGCAGCAAGGCATATCGCCAGCCTGCCACCCGCACCTTATTGCGCCATTCGGCGGCAGAGGCGACGCCAGCAAGACTATTTGCCAGCGCAAGCAGATCCGTCTCTTCTCCTTCCGGAACAGGTGGAGGCTCTTTCTCTTTCTCCGGTTCTGCCGGTGCGATTTTGGAAACGAATGCGGCGCTGTGTTCCAGATTTGTCGCCATGCGACCTAGGGAATCCGAGACTACTTCGACGCGCGCATCTTTTGGCCAGGAGGTCTGTTCCACCTTGACCGGTGAGTTGAGCGAAACGCCTGCTGCAAAGCGATCATTGAGCTTCTTCAGCTGTTCCGTCTGATGCTCCTTCTCCGCTTTGGATGCATAGACGGAGAGTGCGATCCATCCCAGCGCACCTGCGCAGACAACGCCCAGAGCCAATGCCGCATAAGCAACCCACGACCCAGTATTCTGCTGATCCACTTTTGGAACCGGGTTCACTGTTGGTATAGGATCGTCCGTCTTACTCTTCTGCGCGTTTGCAAGCGACTCTCTCAGCGATGCAATCTCCGCTTCGTATGTTTTAGCACGGCTGTTGTCCACCGATAACCGTGCGGACAAGGCAGTGATTACGAGATTGGTGTCGATCCAACCATATTCCGGCAATACTACTGCCGTCTCGGCGGCTATCGTTTCCGGAGCTGGGGTCGCTACTTGCGAAAGAGATAGCTGCACCTTTGTTTTTCCCATCAAGGCATCACTTAGCTTCGTGCTCTTGACCGCAGCCGGTGCATAGCGTACCCGAACGCCCGTGATTTGCTCACCGGAACTCGCCTGATATATCAGCCCGCTTTCTGGGTCAAGCTGAAGTGTACCGATGGAATTGCCTTTCTCATCAAATACTTCTGTCGTTTGCCCGATGGGGACATCGATCAGATTGTCTTCCTCTGCCAATGCACCTGAGAATACGGAAAGGCAGAGCGCTAGCAGGAGTATAATCCAAGCGCTTGCTGCAAGAACTCTTTTTCTGCGCCTCATTTTATGATACCTTTCTCCCTCAGCGAACTTTCAAAGTCCTGAAGGTATTTCCCGCTGACCACTTCCAGCGCGCTAAGGAAGAACCCCAACCGTTCGACTTTGCCGTTGATCTGGCCGAGAATTCCCGGTAAATTCAGAATCGACGAATCATACTCACTATCCTCAAAACTCCAACCATAGCTCTGCTGTGCGATATTTCGAAATGCGCGCAGAAAGCTTGCGAACGTGTCATAATTCGTGTCAACCTGCATCTGATTGTATTCCATCGCGCGATACGCGGGAATGTCTCCAATCTGCTGTTTTCGTCCGAATTGCACTTGTGTCGCCGTCGTTGAGCCCAGCGAAAAATACTCGTCTGCAACACCTAATAACGCGCCATAAGCCACCTCTTCTTTTGGCATTTTTGAAAAGTGACAGTTGAACTGTGTCTGGGACAGGTTCAGGTTTGATGCCTCCTGAAAGAGCAAGTGGATAAAATACTGTGTACGCTGTGTGTCCGGCGTAAGCCAGCGAATCATTTTAGAGCCATTTCCTGCAAAGAGCAGCGAAATACTGATATTCGAATTCTCCCGCGGTTGGAGCATTAAGCCTGAAAGCCATATCACCGCGCCTAAATAGAACGCAATCCGTTTCTTGAGAAATAGTAGATTTGTATTATTGCTGTTCTTCCGGTCTTCCGCCGTCACGTCCCCTAGATTCAGTGCACAACTTTTTAGAAACGCTTCGCCGAAGTTCGCGGGTAATAGGTCCGCCGCATGACTTTTATCATCCCGCGGTACGCGAATTGAGAAGAGGTCTTCCACAAGACTATCCCGATTATTGCTCGAAAATTCTCGAACATATTTCGCTTGGTCGCGGATCACCGCGTCAAGACCGGCCGCAGAAGTTCTCATTAATTCGCGCAGGAAGAAATAATCCCCCGCGCAAAGTGCTTCTATCAGTGCTTTTCTCGCACCAAACCCCAACGACGCAGCCATGGAGTTCCTGCAGTTATTGTCGTCGACCGTACTAATGAAGATATCTGTCGATCCACCGCCAATATCTACAACGAAGTAATTCTGATTGTAACTGTCCTCGTTGACCGAGTACCGAAACGCTGCTTCACTCTCCGTGATGCTCGCAACCAAAGACGCTTTGTTCGGTTCGACCCCAGCCAGTGTTTCTGTCGTTTTTTGTGGTTTCTGAACTTCAATACCGGTCGTCGTTCCAATCGAACTTAGAATTGAGTTGAGTGTATTATAGTATGAGTTTCGGTTCGAATCCTCAAACGACAACGGATACGTGGCAGTAACCGTAATCTTCCCGCATCCCTGGCAGCGTGCCTCAAACGCAAGCATGACCAGCAGTTCCGTCAGCATAGCGTATATACGCTGTTGATCGATTTCATCCGCATGCATCCATTTCAGATTCGAGCAAATATAGGGCCACTTCTCCGAGTCTCTGATTGCAAGAAACGAACGGAAATAGATCCAGCTATCGGAGAGAATATTCCTGAGGGAGTTGGTCTCTTTCGCATCCGCTAAAAGTGATTGCATCGGGATGCAGGAAGGATATTCCTCCGCCAAATCCGGATGATCCAGCAGTTCTTGATAGGACACACTCGCCTGAATCGTGTTTTTATCGATCGAACTGCTGACTTTTCTCAATGTAGGGAGTGGTGGGAAGAAAAATTTCTCCAACCTTGAGTGATCGCTTCCGTCCTGACTTAACGAGTTTAATAGCGGCAGGCTCCAGTGATGCATGCCGGATAGCTTTCCCGGCTTTGCTTCATTGATCCCTGCATACAGCGTGGTTGCGGAAGTACCAAAGTCAATCGAGGTGCGAAGCACCTTTGTCGAATCCCCTTTTGCGATTTCATCTCTATCCCGAATTTTCAGATATCCGATCGGCTTGCCAATTTTGTTCATCGCACAACAATCCGGCGCGCTGGACAACCGATAGTACGTCATGGGGCCATCCGTGCCATCGTGCTTGTCGTATGGCGTTTCGCGAACGATGGTTTCTCGATTCTCCGGCTCGAGTCTGTAGCCGCCGATCTCGTTGCAGAAGAGGTAATAATCCGACCAATCCGCAATTTTTTGCCGCGGCCAGATACCTGCTGTGCAAAGGTTTCGCCAGTTTTCTGCATCGATTTGCGCGATTGAAAACGTTTTTGAAAATACGATATCCCCCAGCACAATCGAAGTCTTAATTCTATTGATATATGGTCCGTCCTTCGAGAACAGGCACCTGACCGTATAGGACGGCTTGAGCGCTTGGTTGTCCCGCCAGAGCTGCCAGAACATCTCCGTCACCGGCATCGGCACGAAGAAATGGATAAACTTTCCGTCGCTCTGAGCATTGCTTACAAGGCATTCTTTTGCAATACCGCCCGCAAAGCGATGGGTATCAAGAATCTCTTCCTGCGTGGAGTCTTGATCGATCAGCGAATAAAGAACACGATTAAGGAATATCTTCAGGTTCTTCGGAACCCGCAGATTGCCAATCTTCATCCCTTCCTGTTGATCGCTCGTCGCAAAGAAACTCTGCAAGTCGGGCATGCGAAGTGCGTACAAACGGAATGCCTTCGTGAGTGCATCCTCATAGGACGACAGCAGCTTGATGCTCTGCAGTAAGGCCGCTTCCTCCTTGTTTCTCTGGCGCTGGGCAAGCTCTTCGCGATAGCGCGCGAGCCAACGCTGCAACATCAGCGCGTGCACCGGCATCATGGCGGATACCTTGTCTTCTTCTTTTTCGCCGAGCTTAAAGGGAACGGCAAATCCTTCATCGCCCTCGACCGGCGCATGAACCTGATTGTCCGTCAACCACGGAATCTGCCCCGGATAGACCGTCCGCAAGTTGCGCCAGGCGTCCTTGGTCGGGATCACATGTACCGTAGGCGACGACATGGCGACTGGGTAACGCGTACCTGCATCCTCCACATAATACACCTCCATGCTTGGCCAGGTGTCTCTGTTCGGGCGCGCATTATAGGCGGCGAAGAGATAGCCACTGCCTTTGTAGTCTTCGCGCTTGACATCCTGCTGCGGAAACGCGATGGTCTCCGTGTGAATCTCAACGCCGTACGATTCCGCCAGGATGAGAAGCGCAAGCATTGCGCGCCACTCTTGCTTTGCAATTGCTTCGTACTCTGAATAGCTTGGGTCTTCCGCTTTGTTGAGCAGCAGCATTTCAAACAACCGGTGCTGACTCCAGATGTCCGGTACAGAGCTGATCCTTCGGAAGTCGGTTTGCTTCGTACTATCCGGTTGATTCGCGCTCGAAATACGCAGCTCTTTTCCGATATCCCGCATCTTGTTGGTATTGCCGCTGAGAGTTATCTCGTTTGGATGAGAGGAAAACCAATGATAAAACGACATATTCTGCCTCCGTCTCCTTCGGTTATTGCGCGCGATGTACGCAGCACTCCATCAGGGAAGAAACGAAGAATTTCGTTGCACCCTTCGGGTCTACGCGCGCCGAGTTCATCTGCGTCGTGATCAGCGCGCAGGGAATATCCAATACATCCAGATCGGTCGAGCCCTCAAGCGCCTTCTCTTCTACCTCTTGCTGAATGTGTGGCTGGTGGTGCTCTGTACTTCCTTCAATCTTCAGGAGCGCATGCATACCGTGGTGATCCAGCTCCTCGAGCCAGCGAAACATGCTCTCGGCAAACGCGAGCGGAGCCCCGACGCCGTCGATGTAGCTCTCATAGGTCTCGCTGAGATCCTTTTGCTTCCGCCAGACCGTGCGAAACACCTCTGGTCGATAGTTCCATAACATCTTCATCGACGCACTGGTGCGATAATAAGTCGCGAGCATCAGGCAAAAGCGCTCCAATCTCAGGATGTAGTCCCGCACTGAGCGCACCTTTCCCGCATCCGCACCGCCGTTTCCAACGGGGAAATAATCGAAGTTATCCAGCGGGAACGTGACCTCCGGCGAAGTATCCTCCTCGGGATTTGTGTTGGTCCACTTCAGCGGGACATAGACTTTTTGCTTCTCGGCATCCACCTTTGGAATATCGTTTGCAAAATAGCGGCAAATACCAATGGCCGCCATCAACTCCGCCGGCATGGAAGGATCGTTCTGTCCCTCGTCCACGCGACTGTTTCGATCCAGCCGCACGTATTTCCATAGGCCCTGCTCATCCTTCTTTTGCATCTGTCTGCGGTCGTCTCCCACAAACTGGGCAAACTCTACCTCAGACAGCACATCCGAGGTTTCGTAATATTTCAGCGCCATCTTGCTGTTGATGGAAAACAAGCCGCTATCCACATCGGTATCATTTCCCAAATCAAAGTACGGTAGCATGAGCGTGAGCGCTACGTGTTGCGCAAACGGCTCAGTGTGTCCGATGTCTCCTTTTTTACAGGCACGAATGAACTTCTGCGCCAGCGTCGGCGTTCCGCTCGCGCCCGTTCCGCCAAAGACAGAGCCCGCGAACATGATGCGCAGCTCGTCGGTTTCGCCTACATCGTCAAAGATCGACTGCCAGAACCCGCCTCGGTCGCTCCAGTCCTGATCAAACTGCTCTGCCCAGAGTAGAGAGCCGATGCGAGGCCTGCCTTTGCATCCGCGGCGCAGCACCATGGTGCGGTCGTCTTCGCCGAAGAGTCCATGGTAGGTCAGCGCCTCGGTTTCCTTCAAGAACCCGTCGCGAACCAAATCGTTCAGGGTGCTTTTATCGTCAATCGGTGTCTCCAGACAACGGATCCCGTCGATGCCCTTTGCCTGCCAGCGCGAATCCGCCGTGCGTTCATCCACGATGATCGACAGATACGGCATCGCATTGTTCAGCGCGCGAACCATCGACTCCAGCTCGATTTTGTCGCTGCCGGCAACGATGTCCAGATCGACGAGTCGGATTTCGAGCCGATAATCCGCTCCACTCAGATCACTTAAAAAGCCAGAGGCAGCCAGCGCAACAAATGACTGCGCAACGCGCATGCCGGTTCCGCCTATTGCCACAAGTACGAATTTCCTCATATGCTTCTCCTTTTCTCAGCGGGAACGCTCCGCAAGCTTCATGCGGTTGTCAAACCATCTTGCAATCGCGCAGCGCACAGCGCAGTTGGTCGCGGGGGCCGCTCTTGTGCAGAAGAGCC
>JBDKRF010000310.1:0-1632 GCA_039683525.1 Clostridiaceae bacterium | reverse complement strand
GTGGAAATCGTGTTATCCACGATCACGGGAATGCCGTTTTCGTGCGCAATCGCCGCAATTGCGTCGAGATCGAGCACGTCCGCATTCGGATTGCCCAGCGATTCCAGATAGAGCGCCTTGGTGTTCGGCAAAATCGCTGCGCGGAAGTTTTCCGGATCGCTGCCGTCCACAAACGTGGCCTCAATACCGAGGTTCTTGAACGTATTGGCAAAGAGGTTAAAGGTGCCTCCATAGAGCGTCTTGGACGATACGATGTGATCCCCGCTGCCCGCAATATTGAGCACGGCATAGGTGATCGCGGCCGAGCCGGACGCGGTGGCGAGCGCGGCAACGCCGCCTTCCAGCGCGGCGATGCGCTGCTCAAACACGTCGCTCGTCGGGTTCATGAGCCGTGTATAGATATTTCCGCCTTCGGTGAGTGCAAAGCGCCCCGCCGCCTGCGCGGAATCTTTGAATACATACGAGGTGGTCGCGTAAATCGGAACCGCGCGTGCGTCGGTCGCGGAGTCGGGCTGTTCCTGTCCTACGTGCAGCTGGAGGGTTTCAAATTTCAGTTTCTGTGCCATGATAGCGTAATCCCTTTCTTTGTCTTTGATTGTTGTGTGATCTCTTTTCCTTTGCGCCGTTAGGCGCAAAAGAAAATGTACCCCATCAACGGCACATTCGATCCATACGACCCAGGGCAGCGAACCCCGCCCGATGTTTGGGCGATTGTCTCAGCCAGCTGATTTCCTTCATGCGCGGTTCCCCCTTTCCAATCGTATTAGTGAGGATTATACGGATATAAGAATACTTTGTCAATAGGTTTAATATGTTTTCTATATATTCTTTTTGGCCTTTTTTTCGCATCACGCCAGCGACATATGAAACGCACTGTCCTCTTCGCTCTCTCGAAAGACCGTGGTCTTATTCTTTCCCTTGTTCTTGGAGATGTACATAGCGCGGTCCGCCTTCTCCAGCAGTTCGTCGAGCGGTGCGATCCCATCGATTAAGCCGATGCTCAGCGTGATGTGAAATACCGACTCCGCACCGGAGAACTCCAACGCATTGGTACAGGTGCGAATCCGCTCCGCAACAAGAAACGCATCCTCTGCATGCGTATGCTCCAATAGGATGACAAACTCATCCCCGCCAAAGCGAATGGCGGCATTTGTCGCGCGCACGTTGCCTTTGATGCAGGCAGCAAGCGCACGCAGCACCTCGTCGCCAACCAGATGACCGTAGGTATCGTTGATGGACTTGAAGTCGTCTACATCGATGAAGATCAGCGCGGTTACCCCGGCGTTTTCCGTATGTGCCTTGAATTTTCCCAGTAGATATTGCTTGTTGTAAAGCCCAGTCAGCTGATCGATGTTGCTCTTTTCCAGCAACTGCACCTTCTCCAGCTCTTGCAGCATATGCGTTTGCGTCACATCGGTTAAGATCAGCAGCTTCGTTGTGTCCCGCTCGCGTTCGTCGATGGGATATTGCGTCAGCGAAAGGAACCGTTTCTGAGCGCCATAATGGACCTCCGCCTCAAACCGGTTGTAGTCCGCGTCAAATCGATAGCCCGGAATATAGTTAGAAACGAGGCCTCCCGCATCTAGATTTTCATCCTGCAGGATCTCGCAGCCAACGCGGTTGATGCTCACG
>JBDKRF010000309.1:0-8889 GCA_039683525.1 Clostridiaceae bacterium | reverse complement strand
TGATGGACGGCTACAAGGCCGTGCAATGGGCGCTTGCCGCGAAGAAAGCGGTTGACGAGGAGACCGTGGTTAAAATTTGATCGAAATTCCTGATTGAAGAATCACGAATTGAAAAACAAACCCGCTTCACGGCGGGTTTTGTTGAAATCACCGATTTCTGTAACCGAAGAAAGCCAATTGGAGCGGGTTATACCTGCTCCTTTTTTCCCGCGTACCATTTCCCGCCGATCTTGGCGCAGAAGAACGCAGCAAGTGAAAACCAGAAGATGATCCAAACGGGGCTCAATAGTAGGAAAGTGCGCGGCAAGATCAGCAGCAGAATCAGAGGAACGGCTTGTATCACCGCCATGGACAGCGTGAGGGGCAGTTTCGCAATGCCGATGAGGAATGCACTTTT
The DNA here is from genome assembly GCA_039683525.1 of Clostridiaceae bacterium. Taxonomy (GTDB): domain Bacteria; phylum Bacillota; class Clostridia; order Christensenellales; family CAG-138; genus UBA7703. The sequence continues at coordinate 8,492 of JBDKRF010000309.1, read as the reverse complement.
CCAGAGAACCGGGAGATTCTTCTGCGTCGTAAACGAAAGCATCGAAAAGAGCACTGCTGCCGTGAGCAGCACGCACAGGGAAACAAACAACGCCCCGCTCACGAAGACGAGCCGCAGCGCGGAGGGCATGCTTTCGATGATGCGAAGGTTCATGAGAAAGAGCGCCGAAACAGCAAGCAAAATCAACCAACTCAGCGTAGCGCGGAGAAATACCGCCCGAAAGCGCGCAAAAAAATCTCTTGCGCGAATCGGCGCCTGATCCAGCGTGTAGGACGTCATGACGCCCGCAAGCGCGGAGAAGGACGCGCCCGCGGTCACGACCGGCAGCGCGCAAAGGATCGCGAGGAGGTTCACCACGATGAAATCCAGCGCTTCAGAAAGAAACGAAGAGATCGGCGAATCGGGATTGAAGAGCTTAAACAACGGATTCGGCTCCTTTCAAAGATTGGCAGGGCAGCTGCTTTTTGTAGATCTGCAACAGCAGCGCCTGTACGAGAAATGTGGCAGCCCAAGAAACGGGGTAAACGACATAGAGACTCGCGAGGGTGCCGTAATGCGCATAGGCAAAATAGATCCACAGGATGCGCAGCGCGCAAGCGCCGATGAGGGTGACGAGCGTCGGGCTGAGCGCTTTGCCAAGCCCGCGGATGGATCCGCAAGCGGTCTCCATCAGCCCGCCGAGCCATTGAAAGCGGCTGATGATCCGAAGACGCGTTATTCCGACTAGCATGACCGCGTCGAAGGCAAGGTCGTCCGGCTTGATGTAGATGCCCAGCAGCGCGGTTCGGTTCCACCAGAGCAGCGCGCAGAAGACCACACCGAACGCAAAGGAGTAGGTCAGACAAACGCGATAGACCTTCGTGACATTCTGATACAGCTTCGCGCCGATGCTCTGGCTCGTAAAGGTGATTGCGGCCTGGTAAAACGCGTTTTGAATCGTATAGATGAAGCCTTCCAAACTGGTTGCCGCGGCGTTGCCCGCTACCGCCGCCGCGCCAAATGTATTGACGACCGACTGCACCATGACGTTTGCGACCGAGAAGATGATTCCTTGAATCCCAGCCGAGATTCCGACTCGCATCATCGCCGCTGCCTTATCGCCGTAGAAGCGGATCGCCTTCGGGATCAGGCGGTAGCTCTCCCGCGTGCGGATCAGGCGGTAGGTCACCATCACGGCAGAGACGAGCTGCGAAAACGACGTTGCAATCGCGACGCCAGCGACGTCGAGATGCGCGTAGATGACCAGCACGAGGTTTAGAATGACGTTCAGCGTGCCGGCAATGATCATGATCAGCAGCGGATACCGTGTATCACCCACCGCGCGCAGGATCGCCGCGCCGAAATTGAACACAACGAGTGCGGGCACGCCGATGAAATAGATGCGAAGGTATGTTGCCGCGAGCGCCTGTATTTCCGGCGGGGTATTCGTCAGCCGCAGGATCGGCGTGCAGAATATGTATCCGACTACTCCGGCGACAACGCCTAGAATCAGGCTCAACAGCGCCGCGCAATGTACCGTTTCAGAGATTGCTTTGTGATCATCCGCGCCGTAATAGCGTGCAACGAGATAATTCGCACCTACCGAGATGCCGCTAAAGAGCGTAACCAGTAAAATGATGATGGAATTCGTGGACCCGACCGCGGCTAGCGCGTTGCTTCCTGCTATCCGTCCAACCACCACCGCATCCGCAGTGTTATAGAGAAGCTGAAGCAGGTTTGTGAGCATCAGCGGCACGGAGAAGCGGAGAATCGTGACGCCGAGCGTTCGATAACTGCTTGGTTTTTCACTCGAATGTTTCAAACTGTTTCACCAATACAATCCAATATCCGGAGAATGTTCTTACATTACACCCGTGCGATGCCGTTGTCAATCGGCGAAAAGAAGTCAATAATATCTGAAAAAATGCAAGAATACCAGCGTTAATACGCAAAGAAACACTCGCTCACAGCATCATGCGAAGAAAAAGATTCAACAAATCTCGAGGAAAAGTGTTACGAAACACTTGTTTTTATCATTTGATGCAAAAATGATGCGATTTCAACTGAATTTTCGTAAATTTGTTGTTGACAGGCGCAAAACCGATCCATATAATGACAATCGTAATCGAGCTCATCCACGAAATTCTTGCAAAAACGATCCAAATGTTTCAGAAACACTTTAGGAGCAGACAAATGAATGTTTCCACCCGAAAACTGGCTATCGCCGCAGGCGTTTCCCCGGCTACCGTTTCCCGCTATCTCAATGGCACGGAAGAGGTAAGCAAGGAACTTGCGGACAAGATCGATTTAGCGCTGCGCGAGCTGGGCTGTGAGGAAGTCGTTCGCAAGGACACAAGAAAGATCATCATGGTGCTGGTGACGCACTTGCGGTTTTCTTTTTACAGCAAAGCGGTCAGCGAGTTGTTCGATCAGAAAAAAGACAGCCGTCATTCATTCGTTCTGCTGCAGTACGATCCCGCAGCACCGGAATCGGTGAAGAACTTCGTCAGCCGGATGAAACCTATCGGCGCGATCTATTTTGAAGAAGAAATCGACAACACGATCCTGCAGTATCTCCAGGGCATCGGCGTACGCACCGTGATGTGCGGCGGCGTCGCGCTGAATCACGAGTCGGACATGGTGCATGTCAACGACATCATGGCGGCTTATGACGGAACGAACTATCTGCTCCACCTTGGTCACCGCGATATCTTAATCCTCTCCGACGACGTGAATAAGATCGGCGCGGGTTTCCAGCGCATCGCAGGCTGCAGGAAGGCGATGGAGGTACGCGGTCTGCCGCTGCCTTCGAGCAATATCATCTGCGGGCCGCTGACGTTTGAAGCGGGGCACCAAGCGGTACAGAACGCACTCGTCAACAAGTTGAAATTCACCGCAATCTTTGCCTTTAGCGATGAGCTTGCCGTCGGCGCGATGGCAGCGCTCTACGATGCAGGCCTCAACGTACCGAATGACGTTTCCGTGCTTGGGTACGACGATCTGAACATCGCGAGTAAGATCCGTCCGCGCCTGACCACCATTCATCAACCCATCGACGGGTTTATCAAAAAGTCGCTCGATATCATCGAGCAGCCAACAGGAGAACTCAGCTCGGAAATCCTGCTCCAGCACACCATCGTTGAGCGGGAAAGTTGCCGCCGTATTTAAAAGACGATACCCGACGACAACAGTATCTATGTCTCTTGGTCCTTGCATTTTTTCAAGGGCTTATTTGAGAAATCACTAAAAAGGAGAATAGGAATGAAAAAGAGAATCGCAGCCCTGTTATTGAGCGTGTTGCTCACGTTGACATTTGTGTGCGCAACAGGTTGCGCGCCAAAACCTGCTGCACCCGCTGAACCCGCTGCAACGAGCGACGCTACTGCTGCAGAGGCCACAAAAGCGCCTGAACCCGCAGCGACGGAGCCGGTAGAACTGACCATGCAACTCTGGGACGAGACGCAGCTGCCCGTGGTGCAGGAGAACGTGGACAAGTTCAACACCGCAAACGAGGGCAAAATTCACGTCACCATCGAGCAGATCCCGTGGGATTCCTACTGGGCAAAGCTTGACGCATCTCTCGAGACGGCAGAAGCACCCGATGTGTTCTGGATGAATGTGTACATCAACAAGTACGTGGCGGCAGGCCTGCTTGAGCCGCTGGATTCCTACATCGCGGCGGACTCTTTTGACACCAGCATCTATTCGCAGGGCCGTTACGCGGCTTATAATCTGAATGGAGCGCAGTACGCTCTGCCGAAGGGCCTCGATACGGTTGCAGTCGCGCTGAACACGGAAATCTTCGATCGTTACGGTGTCGCGCTGCCCAACGACGGCTGGACCTGGGACGATATGCGTACCATCGCCTCCGAACTCAAGGATAAGATCGCAGCGGCGAAAGGCACCGAATATCCCATCGTCATGGAACTCGACGGCCAGCCTTCCTGGATTAACTTCCTCTATCAGAATGGCGGTTCCTACCTGAGCGCGGACGGCAAGACCTGCGGCACCGCAGCGCCGGAATCCAAAGAAGCCATCCAGCAGGTGGTTGACCTGATGGCAAACAGCCAGATGGCGCCGTACTCCGTGCTTTCCGAAACAAAGGGAACGGATCTGTTTGTCTCCGGTCAGGCGGCTATCGTGTTTATCGGTTCCTGGAAAGCAAGCGTGTTGGAAACCAGCACACTGGGAACTGCGGGTCAGATCAAGCTGATCCAGATGCCTGCCATGAAGGTGGATAACCACAGCACCATGGGCGGTCTTGGCTACGTGATGGCTTCCAAGAGCGAGCACAAAGACGCAGCTTGGGAACTGATCAAGTTCATCACCAGCCAGCAGAGCGAAGAATATGAAGCGCAGAAGGGCATCGATATTCCTGCTTGCCTCGCGGCGCAGGCAGCCTATGTTGCGAACTTCAAGAACATCAACGCGCAGGTCTTCATGGACGCTTCCGTGACGGGCTTCCCGTATCCCTCCAACGGCAACTTCGACTGGACGTCGTATGCCGATGATTCGATGCAGGCCGCGTTTGCCGGCACGAAGTCGGTCAGCGACGCGCTGGACGATGGCGCAAAGCAGGCACAGGCTGTTCTGGACGAACTCTACAAATAATCGACCATCTCTGTAATCCGGCGTGATCACCTGTATGATTTTCGCCGGTGGACACGAGACACAACCCCTTCCCGCGCGGTTCGCGCGGGAAGGGGGAAAATAAACGAATTAATGCGCAACATGCACCGCGGCGAAACAACGGGCATTCGGGAGGGATTTCATGAAGAAACAGAAAACGGGCGTGAACAGGCAGCGCAGAAGCGAGACCATTGCGGCGTATACCTTTATCTTGCCCATGTTTGCGGGATTGATTCTCTTTTCCGTCATCCCGTTCGTGCAGAATATCCTGATCAGCTTTCGCAAGGTCGGCACCTTTGGCGAAGGCGTTTTTGTGGGACTGGCCAACTACTCAAAACTGCTCCATGACGAAACATTTTGGATTGCGCTCAAGAACACGGCTTTTTATACGATCGTCGGGGTACCGCTTGTCGTCGTACTCTCCGTGTTTCTCGCAAACCTCATCAACAAGAAGATCAAGGGGCGCACGATCTATCGCACGCTCCTCTATATTCCGGCGGTTACGATTCCAGCCGCAATCGGTATTCTCTGGCGCTGGATTCTCAATTATAAATACGGCGTCGTCAACTTTCTGCTGCAAAAGGTCGGGATTCAGCCCGTCGCCTGGCTTGGGGATGTGCACTATGTGCGATGGTCGATCATCATCGTCGTGGTCTGGTCCATGGTCAGCTACTATACCATCATCATGCTCGCGGCGATGCAGGGTATCAGCAAGTCATATTACGAGGCCGCGCGGATCGACGGCGCGAGTAATCGCCAGCTCTTTTATAAAATCACGCTGCCGATGCTCAGCCCGATGATCTTCTTCTCCGTGATCATGGTGACCATCGGCATCCTCCAGATATTCGATTTCATCTACCTGATGGTAGATCGAAAAGCGCTCGCATACACCTACAGTATGAGCCTGGTTACGTATTTCTACGAGTGTGCGTTCAATAAGAGCAGCATGCGCGGCTACGGCGCTGCGATCACGGTCGTACTCGCCTTTATCATCATGATCGTCACCGTCATCCAGATGATATTCCGCAAACGCTGGGTGCAGAGCGAGGAGTAAGCGCATGAAACACGCGAATAAACTGAAAAAAGCAAGCTCGCTCACAGGAGAGACGAAGGCCTCAAAGCTAGGGACGCATACCCTGCTGGTCATCGCGGCGTTCGTAGCATTTGGCCCGTTTGTCTGGATGTTTTTAACCTCCATCAAGACCTATGAGGAGACGATACAGATCCCGCTGAAGTTCTTTCCTGACGTCGTTCAGTGGGTCAACTATGCGATCATCTCCGACAAGCTGAATTTTCCGCAGTTGTATTTCAATACGATCGTCGTGACGATTTTGATGATCGTAGGCCAGCTGATGATCGTAACCATCTGCGCGTATGCGTTCGACCGGCTTCGCTTTCCGGGCAAGAACCTGCTCTTTCTGGGCATGCTTGCGATGATGATGGTGCCGGGGCAAATCTTCATCATCCCGCGGTTCAAGCTCATGGTCTACTTTGGGTTAACGGATACGCTGGTCGGCCTCGTGCTGCCGGGACTATTCAATATCTTTGGGGTATTCCTGATGCGCCAGTTCTTCTCCACGATTCCAAGGGAGCTGGATGAAGCGGCTCGCATCGACGGGTGCGGATACTTCCGTATCTATTGGGACGTGCTGCTGCCATTGGTAAAGCCCGCGCTGACCACGCTTGCGATTCTCGCGATGCTTGGCACCTGGGAAGACCTCATGTGGCCGCTGATCAACAACTCCAGCGCGAGCAAGATGACGCTGGCAGCGGGGCTTGCCATGCTCATCGGCGAACACACCACCTACTATGAGCAGGTGATGGCGGGTGGAATCATCGCGGTGATTCCGATCATCGTGCTGTTTGTGATCTTCCAAAAGCAGTTTGTCGAGGGGATCGCGCACAGCGGCATCAAAGGCTGAGGGTTCGTTTGAACGGATGATATCAAGAGCAACATGCAGAACGAATGAGGAAAGACGATGTATTATAAATACCCGATCAACGATGCTCATATTCATGTGTTTGATCCTGACGATCTGGACGCCTGCATCCGCATGGTGGACTATTGCGGATACGAACACTGGACGTTTTTAGCCTGCACGCTGGTGGGAGGGCCGTTTGCACTGACGCAGAATCTCCTGTGCGCGCTGGCAAAGCTCAAAGAAGGCGGCAGGTGCCAGGCGTTTGGCTCGTTCCATTACGATGGCGACCGGGTGCCGGATGCGGACAATCTGCTAGAGCAGATCCGCTGGTTTTCCGAGGCAGGGTTTGACGGAATCAAGATGCTGGATGGAAAGCCCGGCGTGCGGCTCCGCCAGAATCTGCCGCTGGACGCGGAGAATTACGACAAGATGTTCACCTATGCCGAGCGGACGCAATTCCCGATCCTGTACCATATCAACGACCCCATCGAGTTTTGGTATCGGGACAGGCTGCCTGAGTGGGCAGTGAAGCAGGACTTTTTCTATGGCGGCGGCGATTTTCCGCACAAGTTTGAAATCGATCAAGAGACGTTCGGAATTCTGCATAAGCACCCGAACCTCAACCTTTGCATTCCGCACTTTTTCTTTATCTCCGACCAGCCCGGACTTTGCGGAGAGCTGCTGGATCGCTACCCGAACCTCTACTTTGATATCACGCCCGGCTGGGAGATGTTTGAGAACTTCGCTAAGGATATCGAGTTCTGGAGAGCGTTTTTTACAAAATACTCGCACAAGATTCTCTTCGGCACGGATACGTACTCCGATCATTGGCAGGAGACCGTCTCTTGCCTGAGAAAAGCGATGGAAACGCGTGAGCGCTTCGTAGCCTTTGAAGAGAACTGCCTTGGTATGGATTTGCCGGAGCAAACGTTACGGGACATCTACTACTGTAACTACGATAAGTTTGTGCGGCGCACGGACCGGAAGATAAACGTAACCATGCTTTTAACGTATGCCGATACGCTCTACGCGCGCGTGCCGGACGACGAGCATCGGGCGCAAACCACGGCGTTGATCGACCGGCTGAAAGCGGAGATCGCGCGGTATCAAACAGGCAAACAGGGAGCGTAACAACGTGAAACTATGCGTTCTGGGCGGGGCGGGGGCGCGCTCCGCATTCTTAACAAAATCACTTGCCGTTTCCGCGGCATCCATCGGTGTGGACGAGCTTGTCCTGATGGATACCGACGAGAGGCACATCAGAACCTATGGCGAAATCGCGCGGATGATTGTCTCGCGCATCCAACCCGGCCTTCGCTTTTCCGTCACGTCCGACGCAGAGGCGGCGCTCGCAAACGCGGACTATATCATTACGACGATCCGCGCGGGCGGGGACGCGTCGCGCGTGTTCGATGAGCGCACGTGCCTCGATCACGGTGTGCTGGGGCAGGAGACCACGGGTGCGGGCGGGTTTGCGATGGCGCTGCGGTCGCTGCCGACGCTGCTTTCCTATTGCGCGCTGGCAAAGCGCGTTTCCAACCCCGGACATCTGATCTTTAACTTCACCAACCCGAGCGGTATCATCACGCAGGCGCTGCGCGCGAAGGGGTATGACAACGTCTATGGAATCTGCGACGCTCCCAGCGGCTTTATCCACCAGTTGGAGGAGATTCTGGGCGTTGCGGACGGCGAACTCTCGATTGAATGCTATGGCTTAAATCACTATTCCTTCTTTCGGAATGCAGCGGTACACGGAAAAAGCGTACAGCAGGAGCTGCTTGAGAACCCCGAAACGTTCATCCGCTCGGAGATGCGCTTGTTTACGCCGCAGCAGGTTCGGCTCAACGACGGCTGCCTGCTCAACGAGTACCTCTACTTCTATTACAACCGTGCCCTGACCCAGCAGCGGTTGCAGCACGCCGCGGAAACTCGCGGGGAGACGATTTGGCGCATCAACCGCGC
>JBDKRF010000308.1:0-4665 GCA_039683525.1 Clostridiaceae bacterium | reverse complement strand
TCTACGAGGATCAGTTCAATGAGGATCGGGCTGAAGACCCCGCGTTTTTTCGGTGGCTGAAGCAGTTGTTCCATCACGCACCGCCCTCCTTTGCCGTCTGCAAATAGAGCGCGCCGTCATGCATCGTTCCGTTTGCGTCAACGATCTCGATGCGTAGTAAGCCTTTCTCCAGCGTCAGGCGAAGATCGCTTGCCGCGAAGATCGTTTCACCATAGTCCGGCGAGAAAGCGAGGTCCGCCTGCGCAAAGTACTCGCGCACCTGCGTTCCGTCGCAGTAGATGTAGGTCACATACCGTTCGCCGTCCAACACCTGGCCAAGCGCGAGAACGCTCTGCCCGTCTTCGTTGCGGATTTCGATCTCGCCTGCGGCATCCGCGCCGCGCACCTTACCCATGAGATAGCTCATCCCGGTGCGGGAGACAAATGTCTGCTCCGCCGTCGCGTTGATCATGCGATAGGAGCGCGCGCCGATGATCACCACAAAAAGGCTCAATAGCGCAAACGTCGCCAGCAGCGCAAAGATGAACACCCCGCGCACCTCGCCGCGCCTCGTCGGCGTTAGTCGCGCGTTCATGATCCGCCTCCCGCGCGCACGACCTGCACGCTCGGTTTCACATTTGCCGCGATCACGTCATAAAACACGGCATAGCGGTTTTCATCGACATGAACGCCGTAATTCTCGTATATATAGGAAAGACTCGGCGGGTACTTGCCTTCCACCGCATAGCAGGTGACGATGGCGCGCTGCAGCGCGGAGGCAATCATCTCGGTTTCGCGCGCGTCGTTGCGCTGCGTGGTAAACAGCAGGGAAGACAGAAAGAACACGACAAGCAGCCCAAACACCACGGCGGCGAATAATAACCCTCGGTTTTGTCCGCGCGGTCTCTCGTAGAGATGCATGCCGGTTTCTCCTTCCTCTGATGATATCCTATCAGTCTGCCGCCAATTTGACGGCGATTGTGTAACGAAATGCCCGTTTTCTGTTACCAACGGCAAAAATTACTGTGCTGGATGCAAAGATTGCTTTGGTTGCGCCGCCTGTACCGTTGGCGAATCCATCCCGTTATATGCGCCTCAACCGACCGCCGAAAGGACGGACAGCAGCGGCAGCATGACGGAAAGCAGAATCCCACCGATGACGACGGAGAGTACCGCAACCAGCGTCGGCTCGATCATGGCGATCACGTTGTGAATCGCGTCGTCCGCCTCGGTCATATAGATTCCGCTGAGCTTTTGCATCACAGCGTCCAGCTTGCCCGCCGCCGTGCCGAAGCGAATCATCTTTTCGTGCATGGGATCAAATAATCCGCTCTTTTCCACGGCCTGGGGAAAACTGCCGCCGGCAAGCAACTCCTGTTGCGCCAACTCAGCCTGTTTCTTGTGTTTCTCGTCGGTTACGACCGACGGGGCAAGCTGCATCGCGTCTTCCACCGGATAACCTGAGCTCAACATCATCGAGATTGCAGAAGCATACCGCGCGGTCGAAAGCCGCGCATTGACGCGTCGCACGGCGGGGATCACACCCGAAAGCAGCGCCAGCACAGACTTGCGCTGGTTGGTGCGAAGCAGGATTCCGAAAACGAGGAGCATCACCGCGAACAAACCGACTAGAATCAGCATGCCTTTTCCGACGCCGACGCCGATGCGCATGGCTGCCGTCGCGGGGCCGACCGCTGCAAGGCCGAGGCTGTCAAACACGCGCTGAAACACGGGAAGCACGCTGATGACGAGAATCGCAATCACCACCGCGAGCATCATGACCAGCACGCTCGGATACAGAATCGCGCTCTTCACCGAGGATTTGATCTGCGCTTCCCATTGATAGTAGTTGGCAAGCGATTCCATCACTTCGTCCAGCTTGCCGGAGCGTTCGCCGATGCGCGTCATGGCAAGCAGGTAATCCGGAAAGATTCCCGCGTCCTCCAACGCTTGCGAAAACGTACCCCGGCGCTCCAGGGCGGCGCGCATTTCCTCAAAACGTACCCCGTACCGGCTGCCCGCATAGCTGCGCGCAAGGGTTTCCATACCGTCGCCCAGCGGAATCCCGGCCTTGAGCACCATGGCTACCTGCTCACAAAAGAGCGCGGTCTCGTCCGGCGGAAGCGTTTTCTGCGTCGTGTTCTCCTGCATTCCCGTTCCCTTTCTGATGGTTGACCACCCGCTGATATACATGCAGGCTCTGGTAAGTTCAGTAGATATCTATATAAGCGTTCCGTAATATAGTCGTCTTCAAAACTGTTTCGTCCAAATCAATAAATACGTTCTGTAATATAGTCGTTCTCTTTGTGTCCGGTTCCGTCCAGCGTCGTATCCATCCAGATCCACTTTCCGTCGAGATATACGCTGTTCCACGCGTGATAGAGGTTCTCCGGCGTTACGGTACCGATCATCATCTTGGTCGGAATTCCCTCTGCGCGCAGCATCACCGCAAGCAGCGCCGCATAGTCAAAGCAGATGCCGGTACCGCTCTCGAGCGCGACGTCCGCACTCGGCAGATAGCCGCTTTGCACCGTCTTTGCTTTCTTTGTGTCATAGGTCATGTGCGAAACCACATACTTGTAAAAACGTTCCGCAATGTCCTTATGGCTCGTCAATCCCTGGGCGAGTTCGCGCGCTTTTTGTATGGTCTTGGTATCTGCATCATACCACACATATTGATTGGGATACAAAAACGGAACCGTCTCCCCGGCCAAGGTAACCTGCAGCTCCACGCCGTAACGCACCGCGTACAGATCGTCCTTCACCTGCTCCATGACGCGCACGGTATATGTTCCGTCTCCCATTTGAAGCGGAAACACGCTATACGCTTCTCCGCCGGGCAGGTCGTAATAGTAGGTTTGTACGTTCGTTGAGATACGCGCCTTGAGCCGTTTATCACTCGACTCGCAGCGGATCATCACATAACCCTGGTCGGTGTGCGAGGCGTCAATGGTTACCCCGGCATCCGCGTAGACAACGGCTCCGGAGGCTTCCGGTAGCAAAAGCGGTGTTTCTGTCGCCTGTGCGGCTGCAATAGTCTGCACGTTTGAAGAGTCGGTTTCTGCTGCAATCAGCGGGGCGGACTGGCTCGCCGCGCAGGCCGACAGGCAAAAGAAGCCGAATCCAAGCAGCCACACAAATCCAGTTTGCAGCCGTTCGGCCACCGCCCCTCGTTTCATGAGCTGATTATACTGCTATAAATCACGCAAATGCAACAGATTGTTACTTTGACACGGGTAGAGTGCCTAAGATTCACCCGATTTAAGGCGATTTTATGTTACATTTTTCACGATTCATAGCGCAACTGATGCCATTGTTACAGGAAACAGGGCAAATGAAAACAACGGGAATCTGGCCCGATTTTTCGTGTCACGAAATCTGTTTCGTAATCGAATATCCGACAACCGGCTATTCCGGCGCGCAAAATCATCCGGCGCTCGGATGAGCGCCGGATGGTAGTTTCTTTCAAACCTTCTGATTTTTGACGAAAAGTGGACACAGGTTCGATCCGGTATCGCTATGTCAAAATAGCCTGACAAAGTGTTGAAAAACATCTCCCAACGAATTGATCAGCGCATGCGTAGCCATGGAGTAAGAGGTACTCTTTGTTTTAAGGATAACCAACCCCAGGACAAGCGACCCAATTGGGATCACGACCCAGAAGTTGATTCCGGTATTGTAATAATAAATGTGCGCCAACCAGAACAATACTGCCTGAATCACGCAGACCAGCCCATCCTGAATCCCCATTTGGCGAAAGCTGCCCCACAAAAACCCTCGAAACAGCGGCTCTTCCATCACCGCCGCAAAGGAGAGCTGAAACAGGATACCATTCGTAAGCATTGGAAGTGTAACCGTACTTTCCGTTCCGGAGAAACCTCTTATATAAGCGAATAGAACAGTGGTGATTCCAACAGCAGCCAGTACGAATAAACAATTCCACAGCACTGCTTTCGGATTGTTTTTTACCGTACTCAGCACCTTTTTGTTGCGAATGATAATGATTGCAAATACAATCGCCATCGCAATTCTGGCAAACGCGGTAACGTCATTATGATTACTGATGATTGCCATAATAGGAGACACAAGAAACAGCAGCAATGCCGGAATCGAAATACAGTATTCGTTTAAAGTTGAGATGTTTCTACAAAGAAGAATACCCGTGCAAAGATAGGTTCCCGTCAAAAACACAACCACGGCTATCGTATTAGGAATCAATCCGAATTGAGCCGCAATCAACAGCGGGAATCGCAGCAGCAGCAAAAGAATCATAAGAATCGCGGATACTTTATCCGTAAATAGCTGTCTAGATTGAGACATTCCATCACTCCTAATCATTTCATGTTTACAATCGATTTGGTTCATATCTGTTTTCCGCAGATTGTGGATCGATTCTTATTCCCCAATCAAATCAATCGCTCCATTATAGCACCCGGTCGCTTTTAACGTAACGTGATAGTTTTGTGATTCCTTGCTATCAGTATTTTCAAGACAACCATCCAGTTAAGCAAAGCATCCGGCACTCAATTGAGTACCGGATGCTTTTTGACTCATAGTTTCTGTCCAGTGACCTGTTTTTGCTTTTATTCTGCCTTCGGCGTTTCGTCCGTCTTCACGGCTTCCGGCTCTTTCTCCTTCTTCGCGCCGATGATGACGAGCACCAGCTGCACGAGCGCGATGATGACC
>JBDKRF010000307.1:0-2623 GCA_039683525.1 Clostridiaceae bacterium | reverse complement strand
CTTTGTTTTCATAGTGTCCCTTTACACTGGTGGAACGGGCTGCGCGCCCTTTTGCATGTTCAACGGCGTCAAGTAGTCGTCGCCACCTTCTCTCGGGTCGAGTCCGTCATAGTCTCGAATCTCGTTCGGGCTGTAGATGCCCATTTCAATCATTGTTCTTGACCACTGAGCGCGATCAACCATTGATCCAGCGGTCAGATAGCGCGTATCGAATTCGGTATAGAGCGGCCCGGAACCGTCGAGCAGCATTTCGTCCATGCGCTGGTTCCACGCCTTATGCCAAGGCGCAAGCGTGTGCTTTAGGTGCGCAGCAAAGAATGCTTCAGAGCTTGCGAACGTCGCCGCCTTGTCGGAGTGTCCAACCATGATCGGGAACACCCCGAACTCTCGGCATATTTCCTCAATCTGTAGCCGCCGCGTCTCAACATGCTGCGCATCAACCCCGGAAATCGACGTATTCAGCCACTTAGCCGCGCGGTCGAGAACCAGCGGAATACCGACTTTCGACGGGCCTGACTTGTCTTTCAGATACGCGGTAAGCCGTTCCTGCTGTTCGCGTGACAATGTGCCATCAACAGAGTATGTGCCTGACGGCCTCAACCCGTTTTCATGCATTGCGGATTGGCTTTTTTCGGTCGCAATCGCCAAGCCAATAGCCGAACGCGCAAGCATTACAGCGTTCATTGATGCCGACCAATCCCATTGCAGGCCGTTTAGAACGAAAACATCATCGGCCTTGAAATCGCCAATAATTCCGAATTCATCCCAACACCGATAGCGCAACTCATAACGGCTTGTCTTTCTGACTTCCCATTGTCCAGGCTGTACCGGAATAAGCTCTTTCACCCGCCCGTTATCGCCTTTGATCTTGATGGACAGGCCCGCACCCGTTAGTGCGGCATGTAGCGTAATCTGCCGCCGCCATTCGTAGGACGTTTGCCATTCGTTCGGCCGGCGCGACAACAGCCGGAACTCTGGAATATTCGTAGCCTTCTGGCGCTTTCCGTCCGGTAGTTCTCGGAATACGTTAAGGTCAGGAGTAGCGCAGCCGTCAGCGATGATTTTTACGCACGCGAGGACCGCCGATACTTGCAGCGCCGTCTTTTCATTGACAGTGACGCCAGCGACCACGCCCGACCCATTGCCATCAATCAGGTTTGCTATCTGGTCGTAGGTCAACTGCGCCGCTTTCCGGCCTAGCAGTCTGTCAAGAAATTTCATTAAGTATCCCAAAATGATTGTTCAGACGCCGGATTCATCGCCATAAGAGACGCCGCGCAGAAAAGCGCCATCAACGGGTCGATCTTCGCGTTTCCGCTGGCCTGCTTCGTAATCAGGATCGAGTTAGCGCGAGGCTCTACACGGGCATTGCCGACGCACCACGCCATCATTGCGGAGCCTTGATGGATCAATCCGCCCTCGGCGAGCTTTCGCTCAGTTGTTTTGATTGCGCCTCCAAGCCTCCACCCTTGCGATATTCCAACAATCTTTTCTTGCGGAACGCCTGCTTTGACGATCGCCTCTGTTATCCCGCCGATACCAGCAGGATCAACGCCGATCTTGTCGAGTTTTCCAGAGGCTTCAACTTGCGCGCAGATTTCAGCGATTTCATCAACGTCGTCGCCGATCTTCTTAACGAGAACGAGATCGCCGTCGTCGGAGAAGTCGTTAAACCGTGCGGCCTCTTGCTTCCGTCGCTCTAGCACGGACGGATGCGCCCATGCTTTCGACCACAGCAGCCATTCACGCGTCACAGCATCCCGGCCAAGTACGTCGAAGCCGAGAAGGTCGTCCAATCCGCCGCCGTCAATCCCTATATCAATGACTTCGGAGCGTTCAATCAGCGCCTCTAGCGTGATTCCTGCGCGGCCCTGAGCCTCCCAGTGGTCAGCCCCGGCCCATCGGTCAGAGCGTAGATTCAGGCCGATCTCGACGTTTCCATGCTTGGCAAGGAATCCGCGGAACGATTCTTCCCCGCCTTCCTGCGCTTTCCTGAACTCACGCTCTAGGAACTGGCGATCGACCGAATAGCCCAGATTCGGATTCACCATCGCCAAGTTTTCTACCTTTAAGTGCTCTTTGTTCGCTACCATCTCTGGCGGGTGTTCAAATATCACCGGCACGAAGCATGGGTCGTGGATCTTCCCGTCCCTAACATCTCGCGCATACTGCAATTTCTGTTTGAACACCCCGGCAGGCGGATCGTCTGATTGCGTCGTCAGGTAAATGACAAACCCTTCCGGCCTTGACGCTAACCCGCCGATGGCCTCGCGCAGCATGTTCTCGGCATTTGCTTGCTTGCCGAACAACCAAAGTTCATCAACCAGCGTACCAACTGACTTTTTGCCGCCGACCGTGTTGGAATCGGCAGCTACAACCTTTAGTGTCGCGTTGCTCTGTCTGTGCGAAATCGTCTTGACGTGCGTTTGCACCTGCATCAGCGCGTCGAGGTCTTCGTCGTGTCGCACCATGTCCCGAGATGGAGCGAACGAGTTATTAGCTACTTCGATAGTCGGCGCGAGACTCGAGAACTCCGCAGACTGCCGCCAGTTCAGAATCAGCGCGGTCATCATCACGCCAGCTGCGATAGTCGACTTGCTGTTCTTCTTCGGCAGACAGACGA
>JBDKRF010000306.1:0-3981 GCA_039683525.1 Clostridiaceae bacterium | reverse complement strand
AGAGGCACACTAATTAGATGTTTTGATAGTGAAAGCATAATCTAATATGAAGTTGAGATGTGTGCAATTTGCTCCCTAGAAAAATCTGTAGAGGACTTTACCCTTTTCATTAAAGAAAGTTTTGGTGATTTGCTGTTCAACAAGACAGCAGCAGGCGTGGAAACGGGGTATTTTGCCTTTCAACATGATAAATCTCTGGACGAATATACTTTCGAATCGGATATATCATGGAGGAAAAATGTTGAATCGATTTCCAAAACGGCTGAATTCAAGAAAATATTCCCAATATTTACAAAATTCAAGTTGCTTAACGAGAACAACAGAAGCTCCCCGAAAATAGTCAAAAGAAATGGGCACAGCTTTTATAAGCTTCATTATAACAGGCAGTATATTGCAGCTGTTGACTATTTCATGCCGGATTCTGATGTTGATCCTGACAATGCATGGTTAGATTTTAAAATCGGCTCTATACCTAATTACTTGAGAGACACTATACCTACTCGCACAATTGGAACCAAAGCGGGATTTACAAAATTTGCTTTTTCGTTAACATCTATTTGTAAGAACGGTGAACTATTATTTCAAACAACGAAAACAGATGCTTGTAATAAAAGAATCGTTTTTTCAACTAGACCAATTCCATTCAAAGCTATAAGAAGCTGGTGGCGTTGGGGTTTGATAATTTTATGCGTGATTCTCTTGCTGGTAAGCAGTGTGATTAAGGATTTCAAAGCTGCTGAAGTTCTATCTGATATCACAGAGAGAATCAGCACTGGAGAGGTATTGGTTTGGTATGACAAAATACAGTTATTTGCCGCAAGGTTTCTCGACAAAATAAAAGTTCTATATCCTGCTGTAATGAATCTTGTCATTACTGGCCTAACGTTTTCTTTGATTGTCTTGTTGGGGAAAAAGGATAATTGATGTTAATAAGAAGAATAGAAAAGGAGACGGCGCAAAGGTTTTTTCAACAATATGAGCATCTAGGAAACTGCGGATTGGGTGTCTGGCATTATGGAATATACTCGGAGGACAATCTGATTGCTGTTGTCTCCTTTGGAACAGTTTGCTTCAATCCACACAGGTCAAGCATTGGGGCAATAGCAGCAAAATATAACCTTCGCGTGATCCAACTAACCCGTGGGGGAACGAAATTTGATCAACCGAAGAACACTCCAAGTATGTCTGTTAGTATGGCGCTGAAACAAATTAGGAACGATTTGGGCGACATGATCGTTATCGCATATTCGGATATAAAGTGGAATGAAGTAGGCACGATTTATCAAGCCTCAAATTTCTCTTATCTGGGCATGACCAATCCGAAAGGACAGTCCAACTATTTTATCAATGGCTTGCCGCTCTCCGGTTGGAATGTACGAAAGCAATATGGAACAAGAAAAGTAGAAAGCCTTTTGAATTTGGGGTTATTGGTTGAAAAAAAGCCGCTATCACAAAAACATATGTATGTCTACCTGAACATGTGCAAGACGAAAAAGATATCAATACACAAAGAAATAGCAACAAGATTAAAGCCCTTTCCAAAGAGAAAAGATATAGGTGTGGGCAGTATGCATGAAATCTGGGCGGCGAGAAACATCGACTTGAAGAACTATGAAGGTGCAAGGCCAAATCAGAGTGTAATCCCCTCTCCCCATCCGTAATAAAGTCACCGACTATCGATCCCCTCTTATCGTATGCTTGTTCCAAACAGGAAAGGTCTCACATCGCTTATGGAACAGGACGCAACAAGCAACAAACCCAAACCAAAACGTTGGAAAAGGTATCTGCCGATGATGATTCTCGCCGTGGTTGGCGCGATCGGCGGCTTTTTGTATTACCGTTTGGTCGGCTGCGTAAGCGGCGCTTGCCCCATCACGTCCAATCCTTACATCTCAACCGTATACGGCGGTGTGATTGGCACTTTGATTGGTTATATCGTTACCCCGGGAAAGAAAAAGGAGGAACAGGGCGCATGAAAAAAGTTGTCATTATCGGTGGCGTGGCGGGTGGAGCCAGCTGCGCTGCAAGACTGCGCAGATTGGATGAAACGGCGGAAATCGTGCTGTTGGAGCGGGGAGAATACATCTCCTACGCAAACTGCGGATTGCCGTATCACGTCGGCGACGTGATCAAGTCTCGTCAGTCTCTTCTTCTGCAAACACCGGAAGCCATGAAGAGCAAGTTCCGCGTGGACGTCCGCGTGCAAAACGAAGTGCTCTCCATCGACCGCGCGAACAAGACCGTTTCGGTCAAGCGCGTCGATTCCGGCGAAGTGTATACCGAATCCTACGACACGCTGGTGATCTCCACCGGCTCGTCCCCGCTCAAACCCCCGATTCCCGGCATCGACTCCTCGCGCGTGCAAACGCTCTGGACGATTCCGGATACCGATCGCATCCGCGCGCTCGTGCGCGAGCAGGGCGTCAAGACCGCGGCTGTCATCGGCGGTGGCTTCATCGGTCTGGAGATGGCGGAAAACCTCAAGCATGCGGGCATCGACGTCAGCCTCATCGAGGCGCTTGATCAGGTCATGTCGCCCATCGACTTTGAGATGGCGCAGATGCTGCACGAGTCCCTCGTTCAAAATGGTGTGAATCTGCATCTCGGCGACGCGGTGGAATCGTTTACCGATGTCGCGGGCGGCGTGGACATCAAGCTCAAGAGCGGCAAGACCGTCTCTGCCGAGCTCGTGATCCTCTCCATCGGCGTGCGGCCCAACAGCCTGCTCGCCAAAGAGGCGGGTTTGACGCTCAACGCGCGCGGCGGCATTGTGGTCAACGACCACATGATCTCATCCGATCCTTCAATCTACGCCGTTGGCGACGTGATCGGCGTGGAAGATTTCATCAGCAAAGAAGCAACCATGATTCCGCTGGCTGGCCCCGCCAATAAGCAGGGGCGTATCGCCGCGGACAACATCGCGGGTCTCGACGCGTCGTACAACGGCACGCAGGGCTCTTCGATTGCAAAGGTGTTCGATCTCTCGGTCGCGAGCACCGGCGAAAACGAGAAGGCGCTCGTCAAGCGCGGCCTCGTCAAGGGGAAGGACTTCGAGAGCATCATCATCACGCAGAACAACCACGCGAGCTATTACCCCGGCGCGGTTCCCATGACGCTGAAGCTGATCTTCACCACGGACGGCAAGAAGATCCTCGGCGCGCAGATCGTTGGCCGTGACGGCGTGGATAAGCGCATCGACGCCATCGGTGTGGCAACGCGCCTTGGTGCCACAGTCACCCAACTCAAGGAGCTGGAGTTTGCGTATGCGCCGCCGTATTCCTCCGCAAAAGACCCGATCAATATGCTCGGCTTCGTGGCGGAAAACGTGCTCGGCGGCCTTGTGAAGTTTGCACCGTGGAACATCGCGGATACGAACAAGGATGCGGTGCTGCTGGATGTGCGTGAGGACGCGGAGCTGTTGGCTTACGCAATCCCCGGCGCGAAGCATATTCCGTTGGGGCAGCTGAGAAATCGCCTCGACGAGCTCGACAAGTCGAAGACGATCGTCACCTTCTGCGCCATCGGCGTTCGCTCCTACAACGCGGCGCGCATCTTAAGCCAGAATGGTTTTACCGACGTGATGCTCTATCCGGGCGGTACGAGATTCTATCAATCGACGCATTATAAGGAGGTCAACCCCATGCCATACACCAAGAATGAGCCTGTTCATGACAGCGGCCATGCGGAGACCGCCAATATCCCCGTCGCGGCGATGCGCATCGATTGCAGCGGCATGCAGTGCCCAGGCCCCATCATGAAGGTCTTTGAGACCATGAAAGAGATGAAGGACGGCCAGGTCATGGAGGTTTCCGCCAGCGATCCCGGCTTTGCCAAGGATATCGTCGCCTGGGCGCGGCGCACGGGCAACACACTGCTCGCCAACGAAAAGCGCGGCGATGATTACGTGGCGCTGGTGAAAAAAGGCACAGGTGCTGTGGTGACACAGCAGATTCCGCAGTCTCCGGCGGGCGACGGCAAGAC
>JBDKRF010000305.1:0-4824 GCA_039683525.1 Clostridiaceae bacterium | reverse complement strand
GAGGATATCGCCTTCGCGCTGGAAAACGAATGTGTCGGGCAAAGCGAGATGCGCGAGATCGTAACCCGCACCGCCGCGCTGGTCGACATGGATTCGCTCCTCAGCGCGTCGCCTTTTGAACTCTCCGGCGGTCAGAAGCAGCGCGTGTCGTTTGCGGGTGTGATGGTTCACGACGTGGAAGCGCTCCTCTTTGACGAGCCGCTGGCAAACCTCGACCCCGCAACGGGGAAGACCGCCATCGACCTGATCGACCGCATCTATCAGGAGTTTCACAAAACGGTGCTGATCATCGAGCACCGTCTGGAGGATGTTCTCTATCGGCACATCGATCGCGTGATCGTGATGTCCGAAGGCCGGATCGTAGCGGATCTGACGCCGGATGCGCTCATGGCAGCGAATATTCTGCCGCAGCTCGGCATCCGTGAACCGCTGTATGTGACGGCGCTCAAGTACGCCGGCGTTCCCGTGACGGAAGCGTTACATGCGGGCCGCATCGAAACACTGGATGTGAATGCAGTGAAAGACGCGCTTGCGGTCTGGGATGCGGCGCAGCCGGAGCGAAAGGCAAATCCTCCGCGCGACTCCATCCTTACTGCGGAAAATTTGAGTTACCGATATGTCGAGAAGCGACCGATACTAAAAAACCTGACTTTTTCGATCGAAACAGGCGAGATGGTCAGTCTAGTCGGTACAAACGGCGCGGGCAAGAGCACGCTCGCGAAGGTGATCACCGGCATTTGCAGAGACCCGGACGGGAATTTGCGGTTTCATGGCGAACCGATGGACGCGTGGACGATTCATGAGCGCAGCGGAAAGATCGGGTACGTCATGCAAAACCCGAATCAGATGATCTGCAAAGCCATGATCTACGACGAAGTCGCGCTTGGGCTCAGGCTTCGCGGCGAGAGTGAAGAGTCGATCAAGCCGCGCGTGGAGCGGGCGCTCAAGATTTGCGGATTATCCCCATTTCGAAAATGGCCGATCTCCGCGCTCTCGTTCGGACAGAAAAAGCGCGTAACCATCGCGAGTGTACTCGTGATGGAGCCTGAACTGATCATACTGGACGAACCGACCGCAGGTCAGGATTACCACCACTACACCGAGATCATGGAGTTTCTGCGTTCGCTGAACGCGAGCGGCACAACAATACTGCTCATCACGCATGATATGCACCTGATGCTGGAGTATACGCCGCATGCCATCGTGCTGCACGCAGGGGAGATTCTGCTGGACGGAACGGCGGTCAAGGCACTCACGAGCGAGGAGATCGCGACGAAGGCAAGTCTGAAGGTAACTTCGCTCTATGAGCTTGCGTCCCGTGCGGGACTTCCCGACGGAGAGGCGTTTGTGCAGCACTTTATCGACTATGAGAGGAGCACAGCGCGATGAAAGCGAAACTCTTTGACTATGTCGAGCGGCAGAATATCATCTATAACCTTTCGGGGGTTACAAAGCTGTTTTGCTTCCTGCTGCTCACCGCGGCAGTCATGTTCTCCTATGATATCCGCGCCATCGCGGTAATCATGGTACTCTCGCTCGTATTTCTCAGCATGTCGCAAATCCAGTTTCATCAGATCAAACTGATGCTTCTGTATGTGTTGGTATTCCTTGTGTTTAACTTCGCGTTGACCTTTCTCTTCAGCCCGACGTACGGCGTAGAGATTTACGGAACAAAGCACGAGCTCTTCACCATCTTTGGTCGATATGTTGTTACCAGCGAGCAGATGCTCTATCAGGTGACAAAGACCCTCAAGTATGCCTCCGTCGTGCCGCTTGGCATCATCTTTTTCCTCTCGACCAATCCTAGCGAGCTTGCCGCATCCATCAATCGAGCGGGCGTCAACTATAAGGCCGCGTTTGCTTTCTCCCTGACGCTAAGATACTTTCCTGACCTGATTCGCGATTATCAGGACATCGCCGCGGCGCAGCAAAGCCGGGGACTGGATCTTTCCAAGAAAGAAAAGCTCGGCAAGCGCATGAAGAATATTTTGAACATCACGATTCCGCTGATTTTCTCCACCCTCGATCGAATCGAGACCATCTCCAATACGATGGATTTGCGTGGCTTCGGCAAGGAGAAGAAGCGGACGTGGTATTCGGCAAAGCCGCTCAAGCGAAACGACGTGATCGCGCTGACCATCGCGCTTTCGCTCTTCCTTGGCACCGTAGCGCTGAGCATATTTGTCAATCACGGCAAGTTCTTTAACCCGTTTGTTTAATCGTTATGATCTTCTTCCGCATTCAGGTTCAATATTCGTAGATTTGATGCGGTCGTATACACAGAAAGGAACAATACAATGAAACCGATTCTCGTTTTCCAAACCGATTTTACCTACAAAGAAGGCGCTGTGAGCTCGATGTACGGCGTTGTCAAAAGCGTTGATCGCGAACTGGAGATCTTCGATGGTACGCATGAGCTGCCACAGTTTGATATATGGAGCGCAAGCTACCGCCTCTGGCAATCGCTTCGGTTCTGGCCGGAGGGGACGATCTACGTCTCCGTGGTCGATCCCGGCGTCGGGACCGCGCGCAGAGCATGCGTTGCAAAAGTAGCGGGCGGATATTACGTGGTGACGCCCGATAACGGAGCGCTCACGCACATCGACCGCGAGATGGGCATATTGGAAGTGCGCGAGATCGACCAAACGAAAAATCGTCTGCGCGGCAAGGACACGGAGGGCGTCGCGATCTTCCACGGGCGCGATCTATTCGGCTATTGCGCGGCGAAGCTGGCAAGCGGCATCATCGATTTTGAGGGGGTTGGCCCTGCGTATCCGGTCAGCGAAATCGTACGTCATGAGATTCTCGAGCCCGCACGTGCGCAGGAGAGAGCGGACGGAATTTTTGAAATCGACGATCCGAACTTTGGCAATCTCTGGACGAACATTCCGACCAAAAGCTTTTTCGAGAGCGGGTTTGCCTATGGAGATATGGTGCACGTCACCGTTCGCCATGCGGAGGAAACCGTATTTGACCAAAACGTTCTGTTCCACCAGAGCTTTGGCTACGCAAAACCGGGCGAACCGATCATCTATAACAACGAACTGACAAAGCTTGCGCTCGCGGTGAGCTGCGGCAGTTTTGAGCAGAAGTACGGTCTTTCGTTCGGCGCGGACTGGCGCGTATCATTCACGAAGTGCTGAGTTAAGATGGCTACTGGGTGTGCGCGATCCCCGCTTGACAAAGGATCGGATGCACGCCTAATATGAAGTAGGACTCATGAATATGAAACTGGGAGGTAGGATCAAATGAAGAAAATGTTCAAGGTAACGACCAAAACGATCGTGGCGACCGGCCTCGGAGCGGCGTTGTTCGCGCTGCTGTTTATGTATGTCAAGGTACCCACCGGCATTCCTGAGACTTCGATTCAAACTGCCTATGGTCTTGGCGCATTCTTCGCGGTGCTGTTCGGCCCAATCGCGGGCGGTCTGATTGCGTTTATCGGACACGCGATTTCGGACGCGTTGCAGTATGGCTCTCCGTGGTGGAGCTGGGTCATCGCCTCTGGCGTATCGATGTTCCTGGTCGGTCTTGTCTACACGAAGATGAGAGTTGAAGAAGGCGAGTTCTCCTGGAAAGATCTCCTGCGCTTCAATATTTATCAGATTCTCGCAAACGTAATCGCCTGGATCGTGATTGCTCCCGTTCTAGACATCGTGATCTATGCAGAACCAGCCAACCTGGTCTTTACGCAAGGTGCAATCGCCTGCCTCTGGAACTCGGTTGCTGCAGGCGTGATCGGCTCGCTGCTCCTCTTTGCGTATGCCAAGATTCGCCCGAAGAAGGGCAGCTTGACGAAGGAAGAACAGTAAGCGCCGCATTTGCTCCTTTGTAACGAATCACTAATTAGACGCAGAAACTAGCATTCACAAACAAAACCCGCCGTACGATTCTTTCGTACAGCGGGTTTTTTGTTGATATGAGTTTTTTTGAACGTTCAGAGAGATGCCTGCCTCTCATTCGACGAGTGTTTTCATTAAACCGGCTTAATCGGCTATGGAAGCAATTAGAATATCGCGGCATGGTATCCTATTGAATAAAAGAGTGGGTTTATTGATCAACCTGCGTGAGTAGCTTGTTAAACGCTTCTGCTTCATCGAGCGTGGCGGTTTCTTTGATGCGGTATACCACCATGTCGTGCCGATAAACATAAGCCCCGATTGTTGCGGTTTCGCTGATGCGAGAATAATACTCTGCGCGCGCGGTGGCGGCATCGATGCTGGCATACGCTTCCACGACGCAGTCATGCTTTCCGTTGAGCGTAAAATCGATGCGTTGGGTATACGCTTCCAGTTTCCCCGATGCCGATTTTGCAGCGGCAGCTTCGTCGTACTCGACGATGTTGGTGATGTCTGCCCCAAGCTTGATCAGCTCGTCGATGGATTCCTTCAGTGTCATCGTCGAGAGGCGGCCATACAGGCGCGGCGTCGGGCTGGGCGTCGGGCTGGGCGTGGGCGTCTGGACGGGGGTGACTACGGGAGTCGGCGTGAAGCTTTCGACTTCGACAACTTCAGGTGTGGGACTGTTTGCTTTCAGCGCGCTGAAGCCAACCCCGTTCTCAGCGGAACAGCCGGTCAGGAACAGCATAACGGCAACGATACAAACGATTTTCTTCATGATTCCCTCTCTTTCCGGTGTTATGCCGGTAACCTATTACGCAAGGTTTTATTAACGTTTATTGGGCAATGGGTTGAGCTTTGGTGGCGCTGTGCGAACGAAACGGCGAAAGCACATTCGACGGTTTCTATTTCATAGTGCAATTAATAAGCCTGCGTTTAGAAACGCTTACTATTGTATAGTTGATTCAACAAAAAGTCCATAACT
>JBDKRF010000304.1:0-1605 GCA_039683525.1 Clostridiaceae bacterium | reverse complement strand
AGATGGACTTCTTCAACAAGTTCGTCGATCCCGGCCTTCTGGAGCGGCTCGACGTCGTGATGAAAAACGACTTTGTTCGCCTGAGCTACACCAAGGCGGTGGAGCTGCTGCTGGAGAGCAACGCAGACTTCAAGTACCCCGTCGGCTGGGGACAGGAGCTGCAGACCGAGCATGAGCGGTACCTGACCGAGCAGATCTTCCATTGCCCTGTGTTTGTCACGGACTATCCCAAGGACTTCAAGGCGTTCTATATGCGGATGAATGACGACGGCAAGACCGTTGCCGCGGCTGACCTCCTCGTGCCGGGAGTAGGCGAGATCATCGGCGGAAGCCAGCGTGAAGAGCGGCTGGAGATGCTCGAAAAGCGCATCACGGAGCTGGGTATGGAGCTTTCGCAGTATGACTGGTACCTGGAACTGCGCAAATTCGGCGGCGTGAAGCACGCAGGCTTCGGCCTCGGCTTTGAGCGAATCATCATGTATGTCACCGGCATGCAAAACATCCGCGACGTGCTGCCATTCCCGAGAACGACTGCCAATATGGAGATGTAAAACTTCACACGAAGCAAATGCGCGTGTTCAGACAATCTGACACGCGCATGTTCTTTTTGAACGGGAGGAGTTATGGTCAAGGAACTTCTGAGAAAATCCGTTACAGATGTATGCACAAAGGTTTGGCCTCTTGCGCAAGACCCGACTCACCAATTCTATCCGCTCTTTGAGAGCGAAGAGGACGTAAGAGACACGCTGTCCTGGACGATGGAGGACGATGATGCGCGCGCCTATGGTTATTGGCGTGAGCGCGCTTTGGAGGGCGTTTGTTGCCTGTTTATCGAGAATCAGCAGCATTACGTTCTGATCATCGCGCTCTATGCGTGGGGCAACTTTCGGGCAGCTGTAAACGCGTTTATGCGAAAGATCGAGGAGGAGTTTGCGGGTTATACCATCGAATGTGCGATCGCAGGCGAGCACACCCGCTTTGCGGCGAAATTGATTCGGTCGGGATTTGCCTTGCAGGATGATCGCTTCAACATGCGGCGAGTGCTGCCCGCGCAGATCGCGCAGGAGAGTTTGCCCGATTTGGAACTCCGCTTGCTGGAGCGTGAAGTATTTAAAGAGTATGCCCCGCTGCATGGCGAATGGTTTCACGATTCAATTACGAGCGCAGAAGACTTGGAGTATTGTCCGGAGAATCGGCTTATCGTCACCGCGCGTCGGGAAGGTCGCATCATCGGGGCGGTATTCGTCCAATCCTTCGCTCACGTGGGGCAAATATGCGGGCTGCATGCCGAGGATGGGCTGATCGCAAGGGCGCTTTTGATCGAAGCAATGCAAAAGAGCGCAATGCGCCTAGATGTAATCGAAGCGTTGGAATGGATGATACAGCGAAACGATCCATCCCTTGCTGTACTATACGACCTTGGTTTTGAGCAGGCTGCGCACTATACCTTCTATCACAGGGACGTGTCCGAGTAAACTTTTATGCTGAAATCAGACGATTAGGTAAGAAAGGGGCTGTCCCAATAGAGATTTTTTACTCGGACAGCCTTTTGACTTAGATTGAAGCCAAGCGGGCGGATGATATCCGCCCCTACATCCGCTCTTG
>JBDKRF010000303.1:0-24663 GCA_039683525.1 Clostridiaceae bacterium | reverse complement strand
TCCGGTATCTGCGTATAGAAGATGACAGAGCGGTCAAACAGCGTGACGAGCGTGCTGTTTGTCAGCTCGACGATGTTTTCCAATCCGCGCGTCGAAAGCAGGCGCTTGTTGATTTCGTAAAGCACCTCTGTGCGGCGCTCTTTTTGTACGGCAAGCCGTGCCTCCGCTTTGATGCGGATGGTCAGCGCGCTGGTAATCAGTGCGACGAACAGCATAATTAAAAACGTAACCGAGTAGCCTGGTTGCAGTGCGGTGAAGGTGTACAACGGCTCGACGAACAAGAAATTAAAGAGCAACACACTCAGTATCGACGATACAACACCATAGAGATACCCGCGTGTGGAGCGAGAAATCATCAGCACACTGAGGATATACACCATGATGATGTTTTGATCTCCAATGTGCAGCCGCCGCAGCAGCAGGGAAAGCAGCGTTGCCACCAGGAGTATGGCGAGAGATTTCATGGTATCCTCGGAGGAGATATGCAGGCGACCCCGCTGCGTACGCGTCTCCTTTTCTGTCAGGGGACGTCGCGTGGGGACATCAGGAACGATATGAACCTCGACATTGGGAATCAGCCCGATCAGGCGATCTTCAAAATCGGCTTGAAACAGCTTTTGAAAGATGCTGCGGCTCCGGCTCTTACCAACCACAATGTTGGTGATTCCCGTAAGATGCGCATATTCGGCGACAGATACCGCAATATCCGTTCCCGAGAGGGTAACGATCTCCGCGCCGAGCTTCGCCGCCAGATCGAAATTTGCGCGCAAAATCATCTGCTGCGACTTCGTCAGGTATTCGCTGTCCTGCGTCTCCACATAGAGCGCGGACCATTGCGCATGAAACGCCTCCGCCGCGCGCGCCGCCCAGCGGATACAGCGCGCCGAGGACGGGGAAGGCCCGATGCAGACGAGGAAGCGCGTGCTTGCCATCTTCTCCGCGGTGTGCCGCTCGGCCTGATTGTCGTAACCGATGCGATCTGCCGCTTTTCGCAGCGCGATTTCGCGCAGCAGGCGCAGATTTTCTACAACAAAGAAGTTGCGCCGCGCGCGCTCCGCCTGATCGGGACGATAGACCTTGCCTTCCTCAAAACGGCGCAGCAACTCGTCCGGCTCGACATCGACAAGCTTGATCTTATCCGCGCGCTCAAAGATCGCGTCCGGAACCGTCTCCTGTACGCGAACTTTTGTGATGTTTTCGACGATGTCGTTTAGGCTCTCGATGTGCTGCACATTCACGGTAGTAAACACGTCGATGCCCGCATTGAGCAGCTCCTCGACGTCCTGATAGCGCTTGCGGTTGCGAACGCCCTCGGCATTTGTGTGCGCGAGCTCGTCGACCAGGATGAGCTGCGGTTTGCGGGAAAGCGCCGCGTCGAGATCAAACTCACGCAGCGTCATGTTTCGATAGGGAATGACCTTTGGCGCAATGCGCGGCAACCCTTCCGCTAAAATCGAGGTCTCCGGTCGCGTGTGCGGCTCGATATAGCCAATTACCACATCGACGCCGCACTTGAGCAGCTCCCGCGCTTCATCCAGCATGGCATAGGTTTTACCAACGCCTGCTGCATAGCCGAAGAAGATTTTCAGTCGCCCTGTTTTACCGCTTGCGTCCTGCGCCAACCCCGCAAGGAGAGCGTCGGGGTCAGGCCGGTCGCCAAAGTGCCTGAGTTCCATGCGGGTTCACCGTCCTTTTTCTAACATGATTCTACCACGTTCAGTGCTTGAGCGAAACGTGCGCTTAGCCTAAAAGCCCATCCAAAGTAAGATTCACGTTGAGCACGTTGACCGCGGGTTCCCCGAAGATACCCAGCAGTTGGCCGGTCGTGTTTGCTTCGATCGCGGCGCGCACTTCGCTCTCGCTGATGCCGCGCGCTTTGGCGATCCGAGCGACCTGATACTCCGCTGCTTCCGGGGAGATGTTGGGGTCAACGCCGCTGCCGGAGGCCGAGATCAGATCGGCAGGGATATCGGCCTTGTTTTCAGGATCAAAGCTGTGCCACCAGTCCATGTGTGCCTGCAGGAGCGCCGCCTGAGCTTCGCTCGTCGGCGAAAGATTGCTCACTCCTGCGGGACGACCGATCAGATATTCCGGCTTTGTGAAGTCCTGCGCAATCAGCGCGGAGCCGACATCCTGACTGGCGCCATCCGACTTGACAACGGAGATCACGCTGCCGTTGGCCTGCGTGGGAAACAACAGCTGCGCAGCTCCGGTCACGAGGCCGGTATAGAGTACGCCGCAAAGCAGCGTCATCGCGGCAAAGCAGACCAATGCCGGACGAAGAATGACCAATAGTTTTCTCATAATACACATCTCCTCAAACAAGACGGAAAACGGTCAACAGTACATCGATGAGCTTGATCGCAAAGAACGGGGCAACGATTCCGCCGAGTCCGTAGATCAGCATGTTTCGATTCAGCAGCTTGTTCGCGGGCAGTTCACGATAGCGAACGCCCTTGAGCGAAAGCGGGATCAGCGCGATGATGATCAGCGCGTTATACAGAATCGCAGAGAGCATCGCGCTTGTTGCGCTGGTCAGGTGCATGAAGTTCAGCACGCCAAGCTGCGGATAGATGGCAAAGAACAACACCGGGATGATCGCGAAATACTTCGATACATCGTTGGCGACGCTGAACGTGGTCAGCGCACCGCGCGTCATGAGCAGTTGCTTTCCGATGCGAACGATGTCGATGAGCTTCGTCGGGCTCGAGTCGAGATCGACCATATTGCCCGCCTCTTTTGCCGCCTGAGTTCCGGAGTTCATCGCAACTGCAACATCCGCCTGCGCGAGTGCGGGCGCATCGTTGGTGCCGTCTCCGGTCATGGCGACAAGGTGTCCGCTGGTTTGATAATCGCGAATCAGCTTGAGCTTAGCTTCCGGCGTGGCTTCGGCGAGGAAATCGTCCACGCCTGCTTCGGCGGCAATTGCGGCTGCGGTCATGGGGTTGTCGCCCGTGATCATGATGGTCTTGATGCCCATCTTGCGCAGGTCTTCAAAGCGCTCCTTGACGCCCTTCTTCACGATATCTTTCAGGAAGATGACGCCGAGCACGCGCCCGTTTTTCGCGACCACGAGCGGTGTTCCGCCCTGACCCGCCACATATTTGACGATACGGTCGCATTCATCGGGATAAGATTCCCCGCGCGAGAGCACATAGGAGCGAACTGCGTCGGCTGCTCCCTTACGGATCTCTTCACCGCCGAAATCGACGCCGCTCATGCGCGTCTTTGCCGTAAAGGGAAGGAAAACCGCGTTGGAGTCGGTCAATTGACGCGCACGGATATCAAATCTGCGCTTGGCGAGCACCACGATGCTGCGGCCTTCCGCCGTCTCGTCCGCAAGCGACGAGAGCTGCGCCGCGCTCGCAAGCTCGTATTCCTCCACGCCGGACACCGGCAGGAACTCGCTTGCCTGGCGGTTGCCGAGCGTGATGGTGCCGGTTTTATCCAGCAACAGGACATCCACGTCTCCCGCGGCCTCGATTGCGCGCCCGCTCATGGCAAGCACGTTTGCCTGATTGAGGCGGCTCATGCCAGCGATGCCGATCGAGGAGAGCAGGGCGCCGATCGTCGTCGGCGCAAGGCACACCAGAAGCGCGACTACGTTTGTGATGGAGATCGCGGCACCTGCGCCTGCCTGCTTGCTGGAAAATGCGGTAAAGGGCAGGAGCGTGCCGGAGACCACGAGAAAGATGATCGTGAGCGTTACAAGCAGAATCTGCAGCGCGATCTCGTTTGGCGTTTTCTTGCGGGAAGCGCCCTCGACCATAGCGATCATCTTATCGAGAAAGCTCTCGCCGCGCTCCGCCGTGACGCGGATGACAAGCCAATCGGACAGCACCGTGGTGCCGCCGGTCACCGCACTGCGATCACCGCCGGATTCGCGGATCACGGGTGCGGATTCGCCGGTGATGGCGCTTTCATCGACGGAAGCTGCTCCTTCGATGACCTCGCCATCCATCGGGATCTGCTCACCCGCCTGTACATAGACGATGTCGCCCTTCTTTAAATCGGCGGAGATCACGTCGGTGAAATCCGCGGTGTTGGCGGCGGACTTCAGCTTACGCGCATGAACGTCCTTTCTGGCTTTGCGGAGGGTGTTTGCCTGCGCTCTGCCGCGCCCCTCGGCGATGGCTTCCGCGAAATTGGCAAACAGCACCGTAAACCATAGGATCAGCGCGATGGCAAGCGTATAACCGCGTGCGCCATCGGAGATTCCGAAGAATGAAAGGATATAGAGCGCGGAGATCAGGATCGCGCCGAGGTAGACCACGAACATCACGGGGTTCTTGATCTGCACGCGAGGCGCGAGCTTCACAAAGGATTGCTTAAGGGCATCCTTCAGGATGCCGGAATTGTTTTTCTTTTCCATATCAATCACGCTCCTCTCAGCGTGTAGTGAAGTAGTCCGCAATCGGGCCAAGTGAGAGCGTCGGCAGGAAGCTCAACGCCCCGATGATCAGGATAACGCCGATCAATAGCCCAGCAAACACCGCGTTGTCGGTTGCGAGGGTACCATCGCTTGCGGCGACCTGCCGCTTCTTAGCGAGGTTCCCGCCCAGATAGATAGCCGCAATCATCGGTATAAAGCGCGAGGCGAGCATGATAACGCCGCCTGCCACGTTGGTAAACACCGTGTTTGCGCTGAAGCCGCCAAATGCGCTTCCGTTGTTGTTCGCCATGGACGTGAAGGCGTACAGCACCTCAGAGAATCCATGCGCACCGCTGTTTGTCAGCCAACAGGAGACCGCGGGCAGCGTCACCGCCACGGCGGTTCCGAGCAGCGAGAGCAGCGGAGGAACCAAAACGATCAGGCAGACCATCTTCATATCGAACGGCTCTACCTTTTTACCCAGAAACTCCGGCGTTCTGCCAACCATGAGGCCCGCGATGAACACCGTGAGCAACACAAACGCGAGCATGCCGTAAAGTCCGCTGCCCACGCCGCCGAACACGATCTCCCCAAGCTGCATCAAAAACAGCAGCAGAAGCCCGCCCAGCGGGGTAAAGCTATCATGCATGGCGTTGACGGAACCATTGGAGGCGGCGGTGGTTGCAGCACCCCAGAAGGACGAGGCACCCACACCGTGGATGATCTCCTTGCCTTCCAGATTGCCGCTTGACGCGACGCCCGCGAGCGTAACGCCGCCGTTGACTTCGCTAAGCGTAATGCCGATCAGCGCGCCGATAAAGAGCAGCATCATGACGACGTACACGACCGCGCCCTGCCTGCGGTTGCCGACCGCGCGGCCAAAGGAAACGCATAGCGCGGCGGGAATCAGCAGAATTGAAAGCATCTCAACGACATTGCTCAGCACCGTCGGGTTCTCAAAGGGATAGGCTGAGTTAGCGCCAAAGAAACCGCCGCCGTTGGTGCCGAGTTGCTTGATGGCGATCTGGCTTGCGGCTGGGCCGAGCGGCAGCACCTGCTGCGCGCCGGATTCCAGCGTCGCGACCGTCTGATACGCGTGCAGGTTCTGCACCACGCCCTGCGAAACCAAAACGATCGCAACGATCAAGGACAAAGGCACGAGCACATAGAGCGTGATCCGCGTCAGGTCAACCCAGAAGCTGCCAACCGTATTGCGCTCTTTGCGGACGAACCCGCGGATCAGCGCGTAGAGCACCGCGATGCCAGCCGCCGCGGAGACAAAGTTTTGCACCGTTAGCCCCAGCGCCTGCGTGAGGTAGGACAGCGTCGTTTCACCGGAATACGCCTGCCAGTTTGTGTTGCTCACGAAGCTTGCTGCGGTGTTGAACGCAAGATGCCAGCTGGTAGCCGGTAACCCTTGCGGATTCAACAGACGACCCTGCAGCACCATGAGCAGCCAGACGACGACAAGACCCACCGCGCTGAAGAGCAGTACGCTAAGCGCATACTTTTTCGCGTTCATCTCTTCATTGCGCCGGATGCCCATGAGCCGATAGATACCGTTTTCCAGCGGAGCGACTGCGCGCGAAAGAAACACGCGCTGGCCGGACATCACGCGGTCGATGTATCGACCGAGCGGGATCGAAAACCCGACGAGCAGGAGCAGCAGGATTGCATCCTGCAGAAAGATGTTGCTCATATGGACTCCCCCCGAAACAGAACATAGAATAAATACGCCAACAGGCCTATCCCAATCAGGCCTGAAACAACGAGTACGGCTTGCATGCTTGATATTCCCCCAAGGCTATTTGTTATTTGGTATGTGTCATAGCCTTCTACGGTGCTTATGATAGGAGCTTTGGCGTAAAAAGGGTGTCAAGATCAGTTAACTTCGCGTCAAGAAAGCGTCAAGAATTCACACGTTGCCAATCAGTAGCGGGTTTATGGGGCGGTTTTTTGCGAGCAAAAAAAGAGCAGGTCTATGATGACCTGCCTTAAACGCGTGAGAATATTTTAACGAGAAGAAGCAATCCCGCCAAGCGACGCGATGGCGAGTGTGCAATACCCTGTGAAGAAGGGATTAAATCTTATCTTATGCTTTATACGTCCTGATGCGCGACCAGAGTATGATCATCACCTGAATAGGAACGCCGATCAGGAAGATCAGGAACAGGTTGTATTGCATCAGCATAAAATAGGCAAATGCAAGTGAAGACCATACCAATATG
Source organism: Clostridiaceae bacterium (assembly GCA_039683525.1). Taxonomy (GTDB): domain Bacteria; phylum Bacillota; class Clostridia; order Christensenellales; family CAG-138; genus UBA7703. Next base: position 18,063 of record JBDKRF010000303.1, on the reverse strand, counting down.
GATATGATGAGATAGTTCCACTTTATTTTGCCCCAGATGGAATTGAACACCAGCAGTACGATCATCGTCACGGGGACAGCCCCGGCGAAGACTTTCCACACGTCGGGAACACCGAAAATTTTGAGATACACATATAACAATGTGGCGATCAGCCAGACCGCCGCCGCGGCCAAGAGGGAGATGACCACGCGGTTGCTTCTCGCCTGCTTGGATAAAGCGGGTCGATTTTCCACATGCTCTTTTTGAATCAGATAATCGAGCGTAACGCCGCTTAAGTCGGCAAACTCCTTGAGCGTTACGATATCCGGAATCGACTCAGCGCGCTCCCATTTGGAAATTGCTTTGTCGGTATAGCCCATTTTCTCCGCAAGCTCAGCCTGCGTTAAATGCATCGCTTTTCTTAGCTCGGTGATATTGTCTGCAATGGTTTGCTTCATATCTTCCATATCGCAAAACCCCCTCTCAACAGACTTTCACTTATTATACCCCGATGAGAGAAATAATCAATGCGCAGATTACGACCAGTTGACCTACTCTACCGGCAGTAGAATCGGCTGTTTTTCACTCTATTTCCAGGGTTTGCAATGGTCGGGTGACGAACGGGAGAATCCGAAGTAACATGGCACCATATCAAACAGCGACGAAATCAATGGAGTTGTTATTATGAACATTACAATCGTTTGCGACGTCCTCGGCGAGGAAAACAACGGCACGACCATCACGGCGATGAATCTCATACGAAGCATGAAATCGCGCGGGCATCAGGTCAGCGTGGTTTGCTCGGATGAGGAGAAGCGTGGCCTGCCGGGTTACTATATTGTGCATACCATCAACTTCGGGCCCTTAAACGGATATGTTGCGAAAAACGGAGTAAAGCTCGCGAAAGCGGATCGAAACGTTTTAATGAAAGCAATGCAGGACGCGGATATCGTACACATCATGCTGCCGTATTCGCTCGGCGTCGGGGCGGCGAAACTTGCGAAAGAACTGATGATACCTTATACGGCGGGATGTCACGCGCTGGCTGAAAACTTGACGACCCATTTTTTCCTGCATCACTTCAACATGGCGAATCAACTGACGTATCAGATCTATTACCGGCTATTGTATCAGGGGTGTTCCTGCGTGCATTATGTGAGCCCGATGATGTGCGAGTTGTTTGAATCCAACACAGTGCCGATGCCGCACTGCATCATCTCCAACGGCGTAGGAAGTGCGTTTTTTCCACAGGCAGTGGATAAACCCGAAGCGTATCGCGACCGATTCGTGATTCTGTATACCGGCAGGTATAGCAGGGAAAAGTCGCACAAGGTGCTCATGGATGGCGTGAGCCGCTCCAAATACCGTGATCAGATTCAACTGGTGTTTGCCGGCAGCGGACCGCTGGAGAAGCAACTGAAAGAGTACGCGAAACGCCATCTGCCCATTCAACCCGTTTTTGGCTTCTTCTCGCGGGAGGAGATGACGCAGCTGATCAATTATGCAGACCTCTACGTTCACCCGGCCCGCTATGAGGCGGAGGGGATTGCGTGCCTAGAAGCGATGGCGTGTGGAAAAACGATTCTATCCTCCGACTCACCAAAGAGCGCCACAAGCTTTTTTGCATTATCGCCGGATCATCTCTTCCGGATGAATGATGCAGGAGATCTCGCGAGCAAGATTGACTACTGGCTGGAGCACCCCGAGGAACGGGCAAAGAGCGGCGAGGAATACGCGATCTTTGCGCAAAAGTTTGATTCGGGAACTTGTATGGACCATATGGAGAAGATGTTTTATGCAGCAATGCAGCAACAACAGCAGAGTGATTTACTACTCGGATATGACGCAAGACTTTGCGGGGACGAATATCAGGACGAAGGAGATGAATTCGAACTTCCCGTACATTCATAACGGGCTGCTGTTTCGGGTTACGGCGTTTCTACTCTATTATTTCATCGCGTATCCACTGGTGTGGATTTACATCCGTGTGATCAACAGAACGAGAATCGTCAACCGAAAGACACTCCGCAAAATCAAGGGAGGCCTCTTCCTGTACGGGAACCACACGCACTGGAGCGACTCGTTCCTGCCGCACGTCATCGCCGCACCAAAGAGGACTTACGTCATCGCAAACCCGGATGCCGTGTCGATCAAGGGGCTGAGGACGATCGTGCAGATGGTGGGAGCAATTCCGGTGCCTTCGAAGATCAAGTGCCTCCGCGAATTCGTGGATGCGCTCGAAGTCAGGTGCAAGCAGGGCGGCTGCATCACCATCTATCCGGAGGCGCACATTTGGCCTTACTATACCGGCATACGGCAGTTTCCGGACGCTTCGTTTAAATATCCGGCGAAGTTCAATGTGCCCGTCGTCGCGATGGTGACCACATTCCGTAAGAGGACTGGATTGTTGCGATTCGTGAAAACCCCGGCAAGGACGATTACGCTCAGCGATCCGATCTATCTTGAAGCGGGGATGACACTGCACGAATCCCAGGTGTATTTTCATCAGCGGGTATATGATTTTATGAAGCAGCATGTTGAGAAATCGGACAATTACGAATTCATTCATTACGTTCAAAAGCAAACGGAGCCGGTTGACGCGCAGATGGATGAGGTGAATCGTGAGGATTCCGGCAAATCGGCAAGCACGACCTGTGAAGGAGAAGAGGAGTGAAATCCATGGATACAGCAACCGCACTGGTACTTGCAACTTCGGTGATGGCACTGGGCGCGATTACGTTTTCCGCACTGAGCCTCGCGTTTCAGCGGAGCCATAGTCGAAAAAGCGTACGACCGTTTTGCAACGTCAATCAGCGCTTGACCGACAATGGGGTGAGCGTCAGCATTCAGAATGCCGGGATGGGCCCGCTGCGGATTCGAAAGGTCGTGCTGCTTGGGCGTGAAGGTGATCCGATTGCATCCGGCATTCCGCTGGAGCAGGCTTTTCCGGCCCACTTCAACGCTGTAACGTGCATGCATCATCTGGATTCTTATGTGTTAGCGCCGCTGTTTGAAGTCGAGCTGTTTAGGTTTGCATTTGTTGCAACAGATGATGCGGAAAAAACCCGAACGGGAAACGACCTGAATGGCAGTTTCCTCGGCATCGAGTATTCCGACCTATATGATGATGTGTATGGAAAAATAGAGGCGTTGTACGCGACTGAATTACGATGAGTGGACAAGACGGCTCTCCCGGAGCTAAAAACGACGCAACATAGTACGATTAGAACTTGCTGTATGTCCTTTGCATGAATTATTTCTCAACACGAATAAGATTCTGATGTTTAACTTTGATCAGAACACAAGCTGAATTCCTAAGATTTTTCGTTCTCCAGCACTTCTGAGGTGAACAACCGAACAATCGCGGGATCAAACTGTGTGCCTTCGCACGCTTGAATCTCAATCAGCGCTTCCTGCGGCGAGAGCGCGCTTTGATAGGTTCTGCCGCAAGTCATCGCGTCATATGCATCCGCAAAAGCGATGATTCGTGCGTCAAGGCAGATTTCGCTTCCCTTCAAGCCGCGCGGGTATCCGCTGCCGTCCCATCGCTCATGATGCTCCAGAACACAGACGGATATCTCCGAAAATTCGCTGACGGAGCTCAGGATTCGATATCCGATCTCCGGATGACGCTTCATTTCTTCCCACTCGGCGGGGGTGAGCCGCGTGGACTTATTGAGGATGGATTCGCTAATGCCGATCTTTCCGATGTCGTGCATGAATCCGGCGGTTCTCAAGTTTCGGACATTTTCTTCACTCAGCCCCATCTTGACTGCAATGAGTTCCGCGATCTCGCCAACACGCTTGGAATGCATCATTTCGCGATTGTTCTTCTCAAAGAGCGTATTGAGCACGAGGCTGATCGTCTGGCTGCGCATGCTTAAGCTTTCGTAGAGCTTATGCCGATAGAGATGATCCTCTGCACGCTTGAACACATCCTGCATGCGCTCACTTGTATATTGTTTGATTTCATATCCGAAGGAAACGGAAAGGTTGATCGCCTCAACCTTCTCGTTTTCCAATAGACTCTTGATGCGTTGAATCATGGTCTCCGCGCCTTGTGCATCGGTTGAAGGCAGAATGATCACGAACTCGTCGCCGCCAAGCCGCGCGAGGATATCATCGGCACGGCACCCGGCCTGCATCATGGCGGCTGCTTTCTTCAGAAGCTGATCCCCGGCTGGGTGCCCAAAGGAATCGTTGACCAGTTTGAGACCGTTGACATCACCCATCACAAGAGCGAGCGGGTAGTTTCTCTTTGTGTCCAGCCGCCGTAGCTCCTCTTCAAAAAAACGGCGATTATATAAGCCTGTCAATTGATCGTGATAGCTGAGGTACTCGATTTTTTTCTCCTCACGCCGCTTCTCCGAAAAATCGCGAAATACAAGCACGCTGCCGAGCACAGTGCCGTTGTCTTCAATAATCGGCGAAACCGAATATTCCACCGCTCGCTCAATACCAAATTTTGAGATCAGAAGAATATGAAGCCCGTTCTTGAAGTTATTTGCGTTCTCGATCGCATCCTTAATGATATTCACACTTGAATTGCGCGAGAATTCGTCAACAACTGAAAACACAGTCTCGAGGGGTTGATCTTTCGCGTCCTCCAGAGTCCATTCGGTAAGCAATTCTGCGGCTTTGTTTAAAAAGATAATCCGGCTTTTGTTGTCGCAGGAAATCACCCCGTCGCCAACGGAGATCAACGTAATTTCGTACATGCGCTTTTCCTTTTCAAGCGCCGCCTCCAATAGCTTTCGCTCGGTGATGTCTCGAATATTGCACTGTATCACCTTTCGTTTGCCAACAAGATAAACATTGCTCACAAACTCCACGTACACGATTCTACCATCATACGTGACCAACGGTAGGTTTTCATATCGGATGTATTCCTTGTCCTGCAACTCCTGAAAGTTTTCCAGATTTGCAACGATATCCTTGAACACACCTAAATCCCAGATACACTTTTCAAGGAACTCTCCTTCACTATAACCAAGCAGATTGATCAGGAAAGGATTCACGCTTGTAATCTTGCCTGTTTCCGCATCCAGAATGAGGATGCCGTCCTTTGCCGCCTCAAATAAGCGTCTATAATTTTCTTCGGAAATGACCAGAGCTTCGTCGGAAAGCTTGTGTATGGAGATATCCCTTATATAGATACAAACATGCTTACTGCCCCAAAGTTGAAGCGTCTTAGCGGAGATTAGTCCGTCAAACGAACATCCGTCCTTGTGGCAAATCGAAACTTCCACCTTGTCAAGCTTGGTGACATCCCCAACCTGCGCGCTTGCGCCAGTTTCCGCGTTCAAACGTGCAAACAGACCCAACCCGGAAATACTCTTTCCGACCAGATCTTTGCGCGTGAATCGAGAAAGCGCGAGAAAGCTTGTATTCACATCAACGATGGAACCATCGTTTTTCCGCACGAGGATAGCCGCGTCATTGCCTGAGTTGAATAACTCGATAAACCTGTCGTTTGCATCTTTGAGCGCAAGGGTCGTCTTCTTTTGCTGGGTACGGTCGGAAAAGACGGCGGTGATGGATTTTGAATCACTCGTAAACGCGAACACTCCGATCCAACTACGAAGCTGCTCGAAGTAAAGCTCCAGCTCGGCGTTTCCGTTCTGAATTGCCTGCTCGGCAAGAGTGCGTATCTGATTGCCCTGTACATCTGCCTGCGGCTGAAGAACTTCAATCAGCGTCTTGCCGATGACGTCCTTGCTTTTACGCGAGAACATGGTTTCGAATGCCGTGTTCACCTGCGTAAAAATACAATCGCAGGGGAGACCGTCATCATCAAAAGCGACTGATAACTGGGCTAGCCCTGTCGGGCGATCGGGTTGTATTGTTTGGTTCTTATCTCTGTTCATATCGCTATCCATCCGTTTTTCATTTTGTGAGGATTGTTTGCTACAACCCGAACCCAAACAGCACAACCTTGGCCTCTTGCGGATTGATTGGTCATGCTGTATAGGCCTGTGCGTTATCATGATATTGACCCAAAAGGGTGCGGTACTCCTGCATGTCGGCTTCCTGTTGTTCGCTGGTCTCATATTCCTGCTTGATGGAACGGATCTCATCGAGAATCTCAAAAAAAGCATCCACAACCGCGGGATCAAAGTAACTCGCTTTGCTTGCGCGGATTGCGTCGAGCGTCACATCCACACTCATGGCGTCTTTGTAAGGCCGCGCGGAGGTCATCGCATCAAACACATCCGCAATGGCGACGATCCTTCCATAGAGCGGAATCTCGATTCCGCGCAGACCGGACGGATATCCGCTGCCATCCCATTTCTCGTGGTGTGTGCGCGCAATCAATTCGCCAACGCGCAACAGCTCGATCTTGGAATCCTTTAGGATATCTGCGCCAATGAGGGTATGCTTCTTCATGATTTCCCATTCCAACGGGCTGAGCTTTGCGGGTTTAAGAAGGATGCGGTCGGGTATGCCGATCTTGCCCAGATCGTGCATGGGAGCCGCGTGTAGAATCATCTCAACTTTGGCATTGTCCAATCCCATCTGTCTTGCAACCGCAGCGGAATAGTGGCTCATCCGGCAGATGTGATGACCGGTTGCTTCGTCCTTGCATTCAGAGGCAGCGGACAGGCGCTGTATGATCTCCAAAGAAGCTGCCTTTGTGTCTGCCAGAGCCTGATGCAGTTCTTGCGTTCGTGCCGCAATGTCGTCTTCCAGCTTTTTTTGATAATCGTTGAGGAGATCGTGATAGGCTTTCACCTTAAGCAGTGCGCGAACACGCACAAGCAACTCGATCTGATCGACGGGTTTAGAGATAAAGTCGTCACAACCGGCTTCTACCCCTTTGAGGTGGTCATCCTTCTCCCGAAGCGCGGTGACAAGCATGATCGGTAGTTGCCGATAGGACGGATTTTCCCGCACACGACGGGTCACCTCGAAGCCATCCATGCCGGGCATCATGATGTCAAGCAGGATCAGATCGACCGCATTGTCTTTGAGTGCCTGGAGCGCTTCGCCGCCGCTTTGCGCGCGAATCATGCAGTATCCCTGCGGAATGAGAAACGCTTCCAGCAACTCGATGTTTTGTATCTGATCGTCTACGACCAATATGACGGGGATGCTCTTCATGATGATTCCTTAGCTTTCTGCGCCTTTACGAGATGTTGTCCGTCTTCGAGATAGCGCTCAATCTCCAGCGCAAATGTGCGCGTATTGATCGGCTTACCAATAAAGCCGATGTTGGTGATTCCGACCATCTCCCGTTTGTCCGCACCCATTACGGAGGCGGTTACAAAAATGATCGGGACATGGAGAAACCTGTCATTCTGCCGCAGAATCTTAGCGGCTTCTGTGCCGCGCATATCCGGCAGGCGCACGTCCATCACAATGATGTCCGGATGCTCCCGAAGCGCAAGGTCGATGCCTTGCTGTGCGGTTTCGGCTTCTAACACGGTAAAACCGGCGATCTCCAGAATATCTGACTCCAATATGCGATTATTCTTGTTGTCATCGACAACGAGGACTCGTTTATTCATGATTTCCCGCCTCCGCCGGAATGTATCGGCAAGGTAAATCGAACGGTGGTTCCATGATCTAACCCTTCGGAATGTATGGATAATTCGCCGCCGTGCAGTTCCACCATTTTTTTGGACAGGGGCAAACCAAGACCCGTTCCCTCGGTGATTCTGGAGTATGGCGCATCGACGCGAAAGAATCCTTCAAACACCTTGTCCATATTTTCCGAGGCGATTCCGATGCCGGTATCCTGAATCAGAATCTCGATATTCTGATCGGACCTGCGTGCAATCAGGTCGATTTTTCCACCTTCGGGTGTGAACTTCACCGCGTTGGACAGGATGTTGTAAAGAATCTCCTTGACTTTGAGCTCGTCCGCCTCGATGTCCGGCAGATCCTCAGCGATCTCCAGATTCATACAAATCTGCTTTTTGCTGACGATGTCTTCCACCAACATGGAGATTTCGTATAACAAACTCTTGGTAGAAACGCTGCTGAGCTCCAGATGCATCTTGCCGGATTCTACCTTTGCCATGTCGAGAATCTGGTTGATCAGCAGCAGCAGATGCTTTCCGCTCGTGAGGACGTTATTGACGTAACTTTTCTGCTTGGGATTGAGCTGGCCGAAAGTTTCGTCATACAACACCTCGGAAAACCCGATGATGGAATTGAGCGGGGTTCTGAGCTCGTGGGACATATTCGCGAGAAATTCGGATTTTGCCAGGGCGGCGCGCTTGAGCTCAATGGAGAGCGCTTGAAGGTCTTCATGTGCTTTCTCCAAGGCTTTCTCAGCATCTTTGCGCTCGGTAACATCCTCAATCGCCAGCAGAATGATGTGCTCTTTGCCGAGTACGCGGAGTATTTGCCTAGCGTTGAGCAGCATGATGCGCCTGCCGATGGCTGCAAAATCATGCTCGACTTCATAGTTGTCAAACGTCGTCTTCTCCGGAAGGATGGTTTCCAGCAGTTCCCTGAGCTGCGGAATATCCCATTGCTTGTTTCCTAAATCATAGATCAGTTCGCCAACCGTCTCCGTTGGATTCACTTGAAACACTTCGTAGAAGGAGCGGCTTGCGGTGACCACACGTAGATCCTGATTGAGCACGATCAGTGGTTCTCGCACGGTATTGATGATGCTCTCGGAATACTCATAGGCTTCATCCTGGGACACCTTGACATCGGCGAGTTCTTTGCGCGCTTTTTCCAAGCCGTTTTCGATGTCTCTGCGCTCGGTGACGTCCTTGATGGCAAGCAGTATGATCCGCTCTTTGCCGAGCACGCGCTGAATCTGACGCGCGTTGAGCAGCATGATGCGCCGCCCGATGGTCGCAAATTCGTGTTCCACTTCGTAATTATCAAACGCCGTCTTTTCGGGAAGAATCGTTTCAAGCAATTCTCTGAGCTTTGGAATATCCCATTGCTTGTTTCCTAGGTTATAGATCAGCTCCCCGACCGTTTCTTCGGGATTGACCTGAAAGAATTCATAAAACGAGCGGCTCACGGTGACTACGCGAAGATCCTGATCCAGCACGATCAGGGGCTCTCGAATGGTATTAATGATACTCTCGGCATATTCCTGAGACTTTGTCACCGGCTGTGCCTGGTCTAAACCTGCGGATGCGCGTTCGCATTTTGCCGGTTTGCGCTCTCGAGTGTGATTCATGATGCTTGCCGCTTTCTGTTACTCATTTCAAATATAAAATTTGTCTACGTACTAATTGAAATGGTTTTCCCGTTTTCATTGTGAAGATGAAACCCGAACCTTCCATACGACTGCATCGTCAGCAAATTGACTTTAGAATTTTAGTACCTCTATACTGACGGTCGATGCACGGGAATGGAAGGCAGGGGATGCCCTTTTCTTCATGATACCGCATACGAACGAATATTGCTATAATAATAGTAATAAATATAATAAATATAATTATTTTATATGGAAAGCAAACCGAAGTTTTTGTGCGAAAATTCGCGAACAGATGTCAATGATTCGTGCGGAATTATTTCCCGCATGCGAAACGGATTGCGCAAATTTGTAGTATAATCAATTCATCCGTTCAAGTTCATGAATTGTTTATGATTTGGATGGTATAATCATATGAATGATTTAAAGCATGAAATTCGGATGCAAATAGAGTAAAGTAAGTATCGCGGTGCAATTTGGCCAGGCTCCGGTTAACAGATGAAACGCATGCAGCGTTTGCAACGATCTGTTCGATGCTCCATTACGGTAGTGGTACAGTAAGGCAAGCCAGCACAATCCCTTAAGGGAAACCGGTTTGGAAGGAGCTCTGGAACAAGTGAATACATTATTAATCGGCATCTTATTATCAGTAGGTGCCGTTTTGTTTTTTTTCGTGATACTGTTGTTGATTTTACGTGATCGTCATACGAGCGAACATGTTGCCGCGCTCTCCGTGGAAGATCCGCAGACATATGCACGCCAGGCAACCATAGCGCACATGGCATCCAAGAAGCGAGACACGCTTGACTGGCCTTTGTCGCGCTTGAAGAGCAACTTTAAACTCATCCAGATGGCCTGCGCGGATCTCAATGATAATTTGATCAAGAAGGTCGATGTGCCAGCACCGGCGGAATGGTTGCTGGACAATTTTTATATCATAGAATCGCAGGTAAGCGTGTTGCTTTCAGAACTCAGGCGAAAGGAGTATCTACGCCTTCCGGTGCTGCAATCCGGCCCATACAAAGGATATGCGCGCGTCTATGCGATGGCGGTTGAACTCATCGCTGGAAGCAACCAAACGCTGGATGACGCCGCGCTGATGTCCTATTTTACGGCATATCAGGCAAAGAACATCCTGCTGGAGCGGGAGGTACGCGCACTGCCGATCGTACTGCGATTGGTCAACATCGAAGATATCCGCTATCTGTGCGAGGATATCATTGCCGAGGTGAAAAGCCGCAAGAGAGCCGACGCGGTTTATGATGTTTTTTTGAGGGAAAGACCGGATCGGACGGCAAAGTTTCAAACAGCTCTCACTGCGGGCATCAAAAACGGCGCGGGAGTTGATCTTACCTTTGCCGAGCATCTGTGCTATCGGCTGCGCCGCGCGGAGCAAAATCCGTCAGACGCTATGCAACTGCTGGAAGCAGATCTCTCCAAACACGGGACTTCCTCTGACGAAGTGACGCAGATGGAGCACAGCGCGCAGTCGCTTGCTACCGTAGCAATGGAGAGCAGCGTAAAGCGCCTGCATTACTTTGCTTCGTTGGATTGGGATGTGGTGCTTCCCGCCGCAAGCAGAATTGAGCAAATCCTGCGAACGGACAGCGACAAGGTCTATCAAACCATGGATCTATCCACGCGGGACCGCTACAAACAGCAAGTATCCCGCATCGCAGTTGCCAGCCAATGTTCGGAGGTGCATACCGCGCGGGAAGCCTTGCGGCTTGCCGCAGCGGCAAGCGGGCATGGCATAGACTCCGCGCGAATGGGGCATGTCGGCTATTATCTCGTAGACGAAGGAATCGGCGAGCTAAAATGTCAATTGACGGGCAAAAAGCAAAAGCGCACAGAACAGGAACGAAGAGAAACGCGCTGGTGGCTGTATCTGCTCGCAATTGCGGGCATCGCCGGAGTAATCGTTTTACTCGGCGTGCTTTACGGTGTACAAGCGGTTACAAACTCAAGGATTTTATACGGGGTGCTTTGCGCGCTGGTTTTATTGCTGCCTGCCTCGGAGATCTCGGTCTATCTGGTGAACCGCTTTGTCGGCAGAGCGATGAAGCCTTCGCTCCTGCCAAAGCTGGAGCTGAAGGATGGAATTCCGGATGAACTCAGCACGATGGTGATCATACCAACGCTTCTGCCGGATGAAGATCGCGTTGCAGCGGTTTTGCAAAACATGGAGGAGCATTATCTACGCAATCGCGAGCAGAATCTGTATTTTGCGATCATTGGTTCCTTTGGGGATGCCTGTTCGGCGCAACTACCGGCGGACAACGGTATCATTGACTCCACTATGGCGGGGATCAAGGCGCTCAATCAGAAGTATGCCGAGGATGGAGAGATTTTCTTCTTCTTTCATCGGGAGCGGCAATATAACGCAAGCAATGACGTTTGGATCGGATGGGAGCGTAAGCGCGGCGCCATCATGGAATTCAACGATCTCGTGCAGGGAGATCGTGATACGAGCTTTGCCTGGGCGTCCTCCAAAACGCCTCCCTTTCGAAAGATTCGCTATGTGATTACGCTCGACAGTGAGACGATCCTGCCCATCGGCATGGCGAAACGGCTTGTCGGAACCATGTCGCATCCGCTGAATCGACCGTTTATTGACGAAACTCGCTGCGTTGTGACCCGGGGTTACGGGCTGATTCAGCCGCATATTGAAATTGAGAGCGCGGAGGGAACGCTGTTTTCGCGCATTTTCACCAATCAGGATGGAATCGATCCGTATTCGGGCGCGCTGTCGGATGTCTATCAGGACCTGTTTGGAGAAGGAATTTTCACAGGGAAAGGCATCTACGATCTTTCGACCTTCCAGACCGTACTCAAGGGAACCATACCGGAGAACACGGTGCTGAGTCACGATTTACTCGAGGGTTCCTATCTCAGAACCGGACTCGCCTCCGACTTGACGATGGTGGACGGTTTTCCCAAACAGTATCAGGCCTATGTCGTACGCCAGCGCCGTTGGATGCGCGGGGACTGGCAGCTGCTTTCCTACGTTTTGCCGAGAATACGAAGTGCGGAGAAGGAATGGATCAAGAATCCGCTTTCCGCACTCTCCAGATGGAAAATCTACGACAATCTGCGACGCAGCCTGCTTTCGCCTGCGCTGATGCTGCTGGCTGTCATGGCGGTATTCGTGCTGCCGGGGAAAGCAATCTTTTGGTTTGGGTTCCTGTTGCTGACGATGCTGCTGCCGTTTACCGGCGCGGTATTGAGCAGCATTGTATCGATCTTTGGACGAAATGTGCGAACAAGGCGATATCTTCCGGTGGTCGATTCACTCAAATCCGCCCTGCTTCAAGGTTTGCTGGACTTTGCGTTTTTGCCCTATCAAGCATGGCTGGCAGTCAGCGCGATCCTGCTTACGCTCACGCGGGTTTGGTTTACGAAACGAAATCTCCTCGAATGGGTGACCTCCGCGGATACTGAATCCAAGCCGCTCGCAACCTTCTGGGGTTATGCGCGATTCATGCAGGCTGCCATCTGGCAGGCGCTCATTTTCTTTACAGCGATCCTGCTCAGCGGACACATTCGCGCGCTGATTCTACTCCCGCTGATTCTGCTCTGGGCGTTTTCGCCGGCAATCGCGTTTGCAATCAGCCGGGAAACGATCGAAAAGCCAATGCTTGATCTAGCCGTCAGGAGCGGACTTGAAAAAATCGCCAGAAAGACTTGGCGGTATTTTGAGGAATTCAGCGGAAAAGAAACGCATTTTCTTGTGCCGGATAACTATCAGCAAGAGCCGTATCGGGGCATTGCCGCGCGCACATCACCGACCAACATCGGCTTTGGCCTGCTCGCGACATTGACCGCGCGGGATATGGACTTCATCGGCACCGTTGAGATGATCAATCTCATTGAGAAAACGATTACAACCGTGGAAGGACTACCCAAATGGAACGGGCATCTCTATAACTGGTATGACACAAGCACGCTCAAACCACTCTACCCGGTCTATATCTCCACGGTGGACAGCGGAAATCTCAACGGATATCTGATGACGCTTGCACAAGGGCTGGAGGAGTATCTCAAGCGGCCTTTGTTTGACATTCATTTCTTCGATGGGCTGTTTGCAACGATTTCCTGCGCGGAGACGGCAGCGGCGCATAAATGGCGCGTGCGCATTCAAAACGTGAAAGCTAGCGTTGCAGCGGCAGGCATCGGCTCGATTGCCGGACTGCGCGTGATGCATGATGCACTGAATGATTGGCTAGCTGAATTGGACGATGCGATCATTGAAGGCGATGCATGGATGGAAAAGGCAAAGCAACAGATGCAGTCGCAATTAACTACATTAATCGATGTTTTTTCTGCGGCACTGCTGCCGCGCGCACTGCCGGAGGAAAGCGATTCACCGGAAGATATGGACAATTTATTGCATCTGATGAGTGGAAATTACGCCTTTAACGAACTGCCTGCCCGTCAACGGGCCGCATCGACGCTAGCAAGCCGCATGCTTGATCCGAACAGCAACACTGAAGTACGGCTTGATCCGGAAGTAATGCCGTGGCTGAACGGCGTAAACGCGGCTCTATCGAAATCCGCCGAGTCGACCCTGCACGAGGTACTGCGTTGCACGGCGTTGATCAATCGCATCCGAACGCTGGTGTCCGCCGTTCAATTCCGACCGCTTTACAATGAGAAAAAGAAACTACTCTCCATCGGGTACAACCTGGAGGAGAGCAAACGAACGGATTCTTACTATGACTTGCTCGCGTCGGAAGCGCGGCTGTCAAGCTATCTTGCGATATCGAGTGGCGAAATCCCCGCTGCGCACTGGTTCAGCATGGGACGGACGCTGACCGTTGTCGGCCGATATAAAGGGCTGGTCTCCTGGACAGGAACCATGTTTGAGTATTTAATGCCGCTGCTCATCATGAAAAGCTACCGAAACACCCTGCTGGATGAAGCATATACGTTTGCCGTCAACAGCCAGATCAAATTTGCAAAGAAGCGCGACATGCCGTGGGGTATGTCCGAGTCCGCCTTCAACTCGCTTGATAAGCGAAACGATTATCAATACAAGGCCATCGGCGTTCCGTGGCTCGGACTAAAGCGCGGGTTAAACGAGGACTCCGTCGTTGCGCCGTATGCAACGTTTCTCGCGTTGCTGGTCAATCCGGAAGAAGCGATGAAGAACATCACCCGCCTCAAGGATGAGCAGATCGAAGGTCCGTACGGGTTCTATGAATCGGCGGACTACACAAAAGAACGGCTGTACTTCGAGCCGAAGCGCTTTGTCATCAAGAGCTTTATGGCCCATCATCAGGGGATGAGCCTGCTTGCGATCAATGAATATCTCAACGACAACCAGATGCAGGAGCGATTTGGAAAGAACCCCGAAATCCGCGCCTATCGCCATCTGCTACAGGAGAAGGTTCCTGCCAATATCATCATTACGAAGACGACCAAGGAGAAACTTGCGCCGATCTCCTTCAAATTATCTAGACAGGAGCTCCCGGTTCGATTTTTTGAACGCCCCGATTCGGATTTGCCGAAGGTGCATATTCTATCCAATGGGAATTATTCGGTGATGCTGACGGATGCGGGCACGGGATATAGTAAAAACAAGATCGCTGCCATGACACGGTGGCAGGAGGACGGCACGCTGGATCACTTCGGAACGTTCTTCTATCTGCGCGAAGTGGAGAGCGGGCTAGTCTGGTCTTCCACCTATGCGCCGCTGAATAAAACGCCGGATCGATACGAGGTGGAGTTTGCCGATGACAAGGCGGTATACCAACGTTCGGATGGGTATATTGACACCAAGACAGAGATTTTTGTTACCACAGACGACAACGCCGAGATCCGCAAACTGACACTCAAGAACAACTCGGAATCGACCAAGACGATTGAGATCACCAGCTACTGTGAGATCGTGCTTGCGCCGCGCGCGGCTGACCTTGCGCACATGGCCTTTAGCAACCTCTTTGTCGAGACTGATTATCATGCGCCAAGCGGGATGATCATCGCAAAACGCAGGGCAAGGTCGGCGGGGGAAAATGTGTTGTGGTTCGGCGCGCTTCTGGTTAGGGGAGCTGATCCGAGTGAGGAGATTGAGTATGAAACCGATCGTGCGCAGTTTCTGGGCCGCGGAAACGATGTAGGAAGTCCGCGGGCACTCCGGCGGAGCCAGCCGCTTTCCGGCACTGTCGGTGCGGTGCTCGATCCCATCTTCAGCCTGAGGACGAGGCTCGTCATCGGTGCGGGAAGAACAGCTTCGATTTCGCTTGTCATGATGACGGGGGAAAGCAAAGACGCACTGATCATGATTGCGAGCCGGTATGAGACGCCGCGGGATATGGAACTCAGCGCGCATCGTGCGTATGAGCGAAGCCGGATTGAAACAAAGTATCGAGACTTCAAAGCTTCTGAAATCACACTCTTTCTCGATATACTCTCGCACTTGCTGTTTTTAAGCCCTGCGCGGCGGGCAAACAGTGAACAGATTGCGAAAAGCCACCGCGGACAATCAGCGCTCTGGCGATATGGCGTGTCCGGCGATCTGCCGATCCTGCTGGTCGAACTCACGGATGAAACCCAGATTCCGCTGCTGCATGAGGCAATCAAGGCGTATGAGTACTGGGGCGTGATGGATGTCAGCGCGGATCTCGTCGTCATTGTCAACGAGGAAGCGGCCTACACCTCGCCGTTGCGCGATTTGGTGTCGGGTATCGTAGGAACCTACAAGCGGTATACCGCAATGCTATGCCCGGATGAGATCGTGGTGCTGAATCGAAAGGATCTCTCAAATGAAGATGTGCAATTCCTGATCTCAGCTGCCCGCATCTACCTTGTCGGCGGTAATGGCGGCTTAGAAAATCAACTGACAGGGTTTGCCGGCCGAACGCTCCCGCAGAAAACATCTTTTATGCGGGGAATTTCGCTTTATCCTTCAGAAGTCAGACAGGAGCAGGAACTGCTCTATGACAACGGTATCGGCGGATTCCGACCCGACGGGAAAGAATATTGCATCCAATTGGAGCATGAGAATACGCCCGCACCATGGATCAACGTGATCGCAAACCCGAACTTCGGTTTTATCGTATCCGAATCCGGATCGGGCTATACCTGGTGTGAAAACAGTCACGAGTTCCGGCTCACTCCGTGGTCAAACGATGCCGTCTCCGATCCGCCCGGCGAGGTGATCTACATCAGCGACAGGGAAACGGGCGGCGTATTTACCCCGACTGCGCTCCCGATTCGAAATGAGGGCATCTATCATGTGAACCACGGGTTTGGATACTCGGTGTTCCGGCACACCTGCCAGGGCATCACGCAATCGCTGACGCAGTTTGTTCCGGTCAAGGACACGCTCAAGATCAGCCTGCTGATGCTGAAAAATGACACCGACGAGAGAAGGTCGCTCAGCGCGACGTATTATGTACGCCCTGTGCTGGGCGTAAGTGACCAGACAACAGCGATGCATATCAAAACCGCACAAAATGAATTCGGCACACTGCTGATGCAAAATCCGTACAATGAAGATTTTCCCGGAAGGATCGTTTATCTGGATTGCTCGGTCATCGAACGCTCTGTGACGGGCGACCGCAAGGAGTTTTTCGGAACAGGCGGACTCAAATCACCGGATTGCCTCAAGCGGAACCGCCTTTCCGGCGAATTGGGGATCGGACTCGATCCCTGCGGCGTGATGCAGGTCGACCTCAAGCTTCAACCGCGTGAAGAGAGGACGATCGTGTTTCTGCTAGGTGCTGCCGATAGCGAGGAAGAAGTATCTCGCGCGTGTGCGAACTATCTGGACGAGCAGAGGGCACTGGAGGCGTTGCAGACCGTGATCGATGGCTGGGATGCGGCGCTTAGCAGCGTGCGCGTTGAGACGCCGGATACGGCCATGAACCTATTGCAGAATGGCTGGCTCCTGTATCAGGTCATCGCCTGCCGCCTTTGGGCTCGCACCGGGTTTTATCAATCCGGAGGCGCGTTTGGTTTTCGGGATCAGTTGCAGGATGTCCTCGCCGTTGCGGCTACCAACCCGACGCTGGCACGAAAGCAAATCTTGCTGCACGCGAAGCATCAGTTCATCGAGGGAGATGTGCAGCATTGGTGGCACGAGCCGATGGGAAACGGCGTACGCACACGTTTTTCAGACGACTTCCTCTGGCTGCCTTACGTTACGGCGGAATATGTTCGTATCAGCGGGGATGAAACGATTCTGCATGAGACGGTTTCATTCCTTCGTAGCGAGCCACTTTCCGAACTGGAGCGGGAACGCTATGAACGCGCGAGTCCATCAAAAGAGACGGCTTCGCTCTATGAACACTGCCTGAGATCGATTCAACGAGCGTTTCGATTCGGTGAACATGGCCTGCCGTTGATGGGCGGCGGCGACTGGAATGACGGCATGAACGCTGTCGGCGAAAAAGGGTTGGGCGAGAGCGTCTGGCTCGGGTGGTTTCTTTCAAGCGTGCTGGCGATGTTTGCACCGATCTGTGTCGCATGGGGCGAACCATCAACAGCGGAAGCGCTGCTTGAAACACGCAAAGCACTGCTGATATCGTTGGAGGAACACGCATGGGACGGCGGATGGTACCGCCGCGCGTATTTTGACGACGGCGCCGCGCTGGGTTCGATTCGTAATGTCGATTGTAAGATTGATTCGATTGCGCAGTCTTGGTCGGTACTATCGGGCGGCGGAGAACCGGAAAGAGTCCGCAAAGCGATGCAATCGCTTGAGGACTATCTGGTGAATCGGGACGAGGGCCTGATCAAGCTATTGACCCCGCCGTTTGACAAGGGCAAGAGCGAACCCGGCTACATCAAGGGATATGTTCCGGGTGTTCGCGAAAATGGCGGACAATATACGCATGCTGCCGCATGGGCAATCATTGCCTTTGCGAAGCTGGGCGAAGGGGACAAGGCGCTTGCGCTCTATGATTTGATCA
>JBDKRF010000302.1:0-16438 GCA_039683525.1 Clostridiaceae bacterium | reverse complement strand
TTCATTCTCTAGTCTTTCTTTCTCTAGCTTCTCTTTTTCTTGTTTCTCTCTTTCAAGCCTTTCTCTCACAAGCTTTTGCTGCTCTTCGTGGAGAATTTGCTCTTTCACAAGATTGTCATCGACAATGGTTTCAACCGGGTTCCTGTTTTTGAGAACCGGGTATTTTGCGTCAAGCTGCGCTAGGTCTGCTTGCTCTGCGTAATAGAGCGCGCGTATCTCCGGCGAGGGTTGTTCCAGAACGGCCATCGCGAACGATACCGCATCGATCGCGGACTTGCCTGCGTTCTCGGCGATCTCCGAGGCCCTGCCTATATACGGAGAAGCATCCAGAAACTCAATTTCCGCGCGCGTTGCGTCCTGCTCAAGCAGACTTTTTGCGCTCTCGATGCTGCGCATCTTTGGTGCAATCAACAAACGTACAGCAGCGCCTTCCTGCTCAAACTGAGGCTTGTTCATCGGCGGATCCAGATAACGCGAGAGCGTCAGTAACCCGTAAAAGAGATGCTCTACGCAGAGCGATTTGTGCCGGCTTGCGCGCAGACGCAGCATTTGCGCGGCAACGATCAACTCCTCTGCGGCCTTCGTCAACTCCATAACGATTCCCCTTCCGGTGCGCTTTGCAAGTTTACCATAAATGGCCTGACTTGCTGCGGCGTTAGTTCTCCCGACTCCGACAACAGGAGCAGTATATCGTGCACATAATTATTGACGCCGTGGTCGGAAAATGAAGTGTAATACTGCTCAAACAATAACTCTTCAGCCGTTCTTCTCCGATGATCATAGTAATCCGTTCGCGTTGTTGCGTTTTCCAGCCGTTTTTGATACTCCGCAAAGAGCGATTGATCATAATCGTCATTCGAGTTGGAGAGCCGCTTGAGAATGCGACCGAGATTGTCTCGCTCATAGTGCGGATATCGCTCATGTGCGGTGCGCAACGCGCTCAGAACAGCGAAATCTATCTGCGTTGCGGGTTCGCTGATCAGGCGAAGACGGCCATAACCAAGAAGCGTATCAATCTCTTCCTCCGTCATATTGGAGAACAAGCCGAATGTGACAAGCTTTTCCCGAAGTCCGCGAACGGGTACCGCGCGTCCGCTGGAAAGGTCGTATAACAAGCCTTTGAGCATTGCGGGGATTTCACCGGTGATGACCATTTCGTGTATGCAAAGATCACCAAAGAACAGCAGTAGAAAGCGGATGATGCGAAGATCCGGCATCTGTGTCTTTACGCCACCGGCGAAATGTTTCTCATGCTCTCGAAACCAGCCGCTCACCTGTCCGTTTTCTGCAACTGCCTTGAGTTGCCCACTGAGCACCAGCGTCATGAGCGGCTCGATTTCGCGCGCTGGGACAAAATCGACGAGGCCCAGGCGATCAATGAGTTCTCGATAGATAGAAACGATGTCCTCACGGCCGCCGCCGTTGAGCAAAAGCAGCTTTGTTGCGCTGTCAAGCGGATTTTTAGCATAGAGTTTTGGATAGCCGTTCTGATACAGAAATATGTTCAGCGCCAGCTCATCCATGCCAAGCGCCATGCCGAGCTCTTTAACTCGTTCCTTTCCGTTTGGGTGTGCTTTGCCAAGCCGCCATTTATCGACGATGGTATGGCTCACCAAGCAGCGCGCGCCAAGAGAAAGCGCCGAGAGACCCTGCGCATCCATGAGCAACTGCAAATCCTTTGAGAAATCGTATTCCGCGAAGGAAGCAAGTCCTTCGCGGATTTGATCTACATCATCCGATAGCAGTGCGCGCGTTTTATTGTCCATGAAATACCCCGATTAAGCGTTGAATAGATATGAGTTGATATGAGAGGCAACTGATTCGTCAGCGGTTACTCCGAAAGCTTTGTTACAATCAGGCCTAGCATCATGAACAAAGTCAAGACGCCGTCGATGCAGACAAGCACAATCGCAAGTGATCTCGCACTTTTTGCGGTGCTTGCCGCGCCCTCAAAGCCGACCCTTGCCGGATCTTCCGCGTTGTAGAACACATTGACAACGGTCTTGCCATCCTGCACTTTCCCGGTGGGGAACTGATAAGTACGCATAGAGATCGGAACATCGGTTGCGTAATCCTGTCCGTCGACGGTGTAGGAAAGCCGCGCATAGATTTTACCGACTTCCCAGAGCCCCGGGTGCGTGACGCGCTCGATCGTAGCTTCTGTTTGCGTTCCGGTGTTCAGAAGAGAGGTTTGCTCCTTGTAGACGGTACCGGAGAAGACGATCATGTAGATGTAAATGCCGAGGAAAACCAGGAGCAATACTAACACATTGATCGCGCACCCTTTTTGCTTGCTGTCCATCTTTCAATTCCCCCTGTTCGATATTTTTTTGTATGGTTCCTTTGGTGGCTTCATCATAATGCTAAGGCACAAGAGCTTTTTTTAAGAAAGTTGCAGGTTATGCCTCTTTTGGAATACAGGCGGCAACGCGCGAGCGAATCACCTCAAGCGCCTCAATGGCAACGCGCGCACTCGCGCCTGCCGGGCTAATCTTGCTCCAAAGATGCTCGAAATGCCGTTGAAACTCGTCGATCAGGAGAAGCTGATCCGAGTAGACCATGATGGGGTGATCAATGTTCCAAGAGTGAATCATGACGTGCTTATTATTCTTGATGTGCCAGCAGGAATTCGGCATGAACAGTGCTTCGTCCTCCAACAGGATCACCTGAAAGCTCGGAACACTGCGTATATAGTGAATATATCCATCGAGGATATCAAGACAATCATCTGCATCGAGAGTCCAAACGCCTGCCTCCATGAAATACATAGAGGGCATACGGCAACGACCCGTTTCGGCGATTTGATCCAGCATTGTGAGCGAAAGGACTTCACGGAAACGCGAGTGCTTTAGCACAGAGTCCATCGCTTCCTTGAAACGTGTGAATTCCTGATATCGCCAACGGTATTGCTCGCCTGTATGGCCGAATTTTTCAAGCACCTTACCATATTGCCGGATGCTCATATACATGGGGTTGAGTCCACTCTTGATGACATCCAAACTGCCGGGCACGCCGTATTCCTCAAAGAATGTTTCAATGATGGTGCGGGCGAAGTTGTCGTCATAAGCGCTCATCATCGGACGCGCGTATCGGAGGGAACTCTGAAAATTCGCGCGCATATCATCCAGAATCTCCGGATCACGCATGATAACGGCAACCGCAGCGGAGCGCTTTTCTGAAGCCTCCGTAATGACGATTGCCGAGCGGTATGGAATGATGATATTGAACGTAGCGGTAAATGTCTGCGGCGTACCCTGTACGACGGAGAGCTCCAGTTTGCCGAGCACGAGCATTGGGATATAGACGCTTACAAGCCGACTCGACATCGCTGAATTATTGGAAGACTGAACCAGCATGCGAATCTTGAGCTGTTTTTCAACGACGCAGGAGTGAATCGCTTCCACAATCTGCGGGTTGACCGCGGTGGAGGAGGACTCGCTGGAGAGAAAGATGCTGACCTCGGTTCCGATGGCGGCGCTGCTGAGTTCCTGCGCAATGAGTTGTGCGATGTCGTCTGAACCCTGACAGACGTCAAGCGCCGCGGTTTTCGGACGGATTGGAACGACCGGAACTTCCTGCTGCTCAAAAACCGCCTCGCGAAAACTTTGCAGCATCAAGACGTTGGGGAACATCTCAGCATCGCCGCAAGACGCGGGGGGGAGGTCTGCTTCCGGATACAGCCAACGCGCAATGCGACAGGCGTTACTTTCGCGACCTACGCTGTCCTCTCCCAGCCTCGCTGCGATCCAGGCCGCATTCTCCGCGGAAAGGTGCCGCTCGGAGACATACTTGCCGATCGCGAGCGCATGCTGCGTCATCTTTCGCTCGCCGCAACCCGCCTTTCGCCAACGACTGACCAGAGACGGGTCTACGTTGATCGCGTGCGCCAACTGGATGCTTGTGATATGCAGTTGCGTCATCAGCGCTTTTAAATTTTGCGCGAAAATCTCTTGCTTGTTCATAAATTGACTCCAATCATCATGATATCAGGTAGAAACGTGCGAAGCACCCGATGATAACGAGGAGATTCTGCAGGAAACTTTCAACCAACAAGAGTAGGATGTGTTGAAGTGAGATGCTTGTACAACAAATACAACTAAATTTATTATAAATGATTTGTTGAAACAGTCAACGCAGCCATGGGAAAAGTCAATGAATAATCAATGAATTATAAACAATTCAATATAAATATCGAAATCATGTTTCACTCGCGCTAGATATTCGTAGATTCACGCTATTCAAGTAATGAAGCTGCGCAATCAAACCGCGAAACTGTGGTAAATCGCGTAAAAACCGGATCCGGTGAAGAATAATCGAGATTGTCACGTGATGCGTGCCATAAGTGTGAAATTCGAATGTGAAAAACATGCATCGATGAAAATAGATAACTTGAAATAACGGTTAAGAAAACCATAGAATATTGTCGTTAATATCATTAAAAACAGTAAAGTCGCGATAGCTATACCGTGATGATGCGATCCAATGATAAAAGGTAATTACAACAGGAGATCGTACCTATCCGGGAAAAGCCTGCGAGTATCCACGGGCACAAAAAAACGTGCGTCGGGAGAATCCGACACACGTATGGCTGAAAGATTTCCTAAGCGATCGAATCGCGGATTGCTTACTGCTCTTTTCTTGTCGAGAGCTCGATAATCTTTTCGACGGTGATATCCTTCGTCGCGACATTGCAAACGCAGGTGCGGTTTGCGAGCACCGCCACGCGATCACAGATGCCGAGGATCTCTTCGATATCAGAAGAGATGAAGATGATACCGGCTTTTTTCTTGATGAGGTCGTTGATGGAGTTATAGATATCGATTTTGCTCGCGATGTCGAGTCCGCGCGTCGGCTCGTCAAGGATAAAAATCTTCGCACGGCTCATGATCCATTTGGCAAAGACCGCCTTTTGCTGGTTACCGCCGGTGTACTCCATTATGTTGTTATGCAGATGCTGCGGGATATTCAGCTTTTCGACGTAGTCGGCTACGACCTGCTCCATATAGGCGGTGTTGATGAAGCTGAAATTCGCAAACCGCTTGAGCGACGTGACCGCGACGTTGTTGCTGATATCCATATAGCCGAAGATCGAATCCGTGAGCCTGTTCTCAGGAATCAACGCGATTCCGTTGCTGATGGCTTTATACGGGCTGTCGAGCTTGATCTTGGAGCCATTCAGGTAGAGATCGCCCACAACGCCGTCGACCGCGCCAAAGAGGCAATTGGCGAGAAGCGTCCGACCGGACCCCGCAAGTCCCGTGATGCCGAGAATATCGCCTTCGTTGAGATCCAGATTGATATTTTTGAGCTTGTCGGAGAAGCCGAGATTTCGAACAGTGAGGATGCTCTTGCCCTTTTTAATGACGATCTTTGGATAGCGGTTCATGATATAGCGCCCGCTGAGCATCTTGATGATCTCTTCCTGCGGGCAGTCTGCAACATTTTTTGTTCCGACGATGCTGCCGCTTTTGATGATCGTGACGCGATCTCCGAGCAGGGAAACGTCTTCGATGCAATGCGTGATATAGAAGATTCCCGCGCCTTTTGCCTTGATCTTTCGAACGATGCGATACAGCAGATCCCGCTCGCTGTGCGTCAGCGCGGAGGAGGGCTCATCCAGAATGACGATCTTTGCATCGGAGATATAAGCCCGGCAGAACTCGATGATCTGACGTTGCGCAAAGCCGAGCGAGTCGACTTTGTCAAACACGGTCACGGGCAGGTCAAGGTCCTCTATGAGGCGCTGGCACATGAAGTTGAGTTTGTCGTAGTCGATGCTCTTGAGCAGTTTGTTTTTATACGGCATGTTGTTGAAGAACAGATTCTCCGCGATGGAGAGTTGCGTGAGCATCGTTGCGTCTTGGCGAATATAGATGACGCCGTCAAACATGTCGTTTGACATGGATCTGTTGCGCACCAGTTCGTTATGAATATAGATAGAGCCGGAATCCGGCGTGACCAGCCCGCAGACGATCTGCATCAGCAAGCTTTTGCCCGCTCCGTTTTCGCCCATGATGACGTGGATTTCGTTTTCGTATAGATTGATATCGATATCGCTGAGATGGAAGTTGTCAATTTGAAAGTTGACATGTTCCAGTCTCAAAAGTTCGGCAGACATGCTTGCACATCCTTTCGAGAGAAGCTGAAGCGACTATTCCTCGTAGATATTGACGGA
Organism: Clostridiaceae bacterium; assembly: GCA_039683525.1. Classification (GTDB taxonomy): domain Bacteria; phylum Bacillota; class Clostridia; order Christensenellales; family CAG-138; genus UBA7703. The sequence goes on along the minus strand of JBDKRF010000302.1, from coordinate 10,263 downwards.
AGTGTAGAGCTGAATATTCAGATCGAACAGATAATCCTTATACGAATCGTCGAGTGTAGAGTTGGTGATGATCTTGTCGGCGATGTCCAGTCCTCCTACGCGATAGAATGATTTTGAGCCGAAATGATCCGCGAGGCAGACAACCGAAACGGTTTCCGCCATCTTGCACGCTTCCTGAATCAACGAGGCCTTGCTAATGCTGGAGACCGTAATGCCGGTTTTTTTACTGACGCCTTCCACCTCGACAATCAAATGATTGAGAGAGAAGTTTTGCATATTATTGATGGCGAGCTGACCGTATACGGCAGATTCATTCAAATCGCCGCCCAGTAAAATTAGCTTGTTACTCGGCGAAGAGGAGAACTCCAGCGCGATGCGCAAGTCGTTGGTCAGCACCGTCAGGTTCTTTTTGTGCGTGAGTTTTTTTGCCGCCATGAGATTGGTTGGCCCGTCCGTCAGCATGATGATATCGTTGTCGGAGACAAGATGAAAAATCGTGTCCGAAATCTCCATCATCTGCGGGGTGTGATCGTCCTCAGAATCCTCAAATACATAGGTCTCTTCCAAATCTGCGTTGAGGACGGCGCCGCCATGCGCGCGCTTGAGAAAGCCTTCGCTCTCCAGCTTCTCAAGATCGCGGCGGATCGTCACTTCGGTCACGTTTAATAAGCTGCTGAGTTTAGCAACAGAAACATGTTTGTCTTTATTTAGATAATCCTTGATGATCTTGATTCGTTCAATTGCAAACATGATCGTAAGAAACCTTTGTCTTCATATAATACGAGCTACGGTAATAGTACATGAAAAACCCAAAATGATCAATACGAATCAATCATATCAAATAGAAACACAAACGAAAGTGAATAACGAAAAAACAGAGTGTTGACAGTGTGAAATTCTGGTGATAAAATACGAAACGTACACAAAACAAAGAAAAAGCACACAAAGAAAACAAACAGAACAGAAAATCAATCCTCGCGATTCACCTTTCCATCTATTTGCACTCAAACGTATTGAAAACCCATCCAAAAAAACTTCGACCCGTAGTCGAGAAGTTCCGGTTCACGAAAAAGCGATCACAAAACTAATACCAACCTCCTGAATCATTGAATAATTTCCTCTTGCAAACCTAATAACAGGATTATAATTTGCTTCGACTACGCAATCGAGGCAATATAAAAAACAAAGGAGAGAAACTAATGAAAAAGGTATTCATGTGCGTTCTGGCGCTGGTGCTGGGACTCTCGATGTTCGCTTGTGCGAGCACCCCCGCGGCGACTGAGCCCGCGGCAACCGATGCTCCCGCAGCGGCAACCGAAGCGGCAGCAGCCGACGCAGCCACCGAAGCACCGGCTGGCGGTTACATCGGAATCTCGATGCCGACGCAGTCCAGCGAACGTTGGATTAAAGACGGCAACACGATGAAGGAACTCCTCGAAGCGAAGGGCTATACCGTTGACCTGCAGTACGCGGAAGACGATATCCCCACGCAGAAGTCGCAGATCGAAAACATGATCACCAAGGGCGCGACTGTTCTGATCATCGCAGCTGTTGACGGCTCCACGCTTTCGGCAACGCTGGATCAAGCTGGCAAAGACGGCGTCAAGATCATTTCTTACGATCGTTTGCTCGTCGACACCGATGCGGTCTCCTACTATGCAACGTTTGACAACCGCGGCGTTGGTAAGCTCCAGGCACAGTCTCTCGTCGATGGCCTCAAAGCGAACAAGGGCGAAGGCCCCTACAACATCGAGCTCTTCGCGGGTTCCCCGGACGACACGAACAGCTTCTACTTCTACACCGGCGCGATGGACATTCTCCAACCGCTGATCGATGCTGGCACCGTGGTCGTCGTCTCCGGACAGACGGCGCAGGCCGACATTGGTACCCTCCGTTGGGATGGCGCAGTTGCACAGTCTCGTATGGACTCCCTGCTTGCCGCCAACTACACCTCCGGCAAACAGCTTGACGGCGTTCTCTCCCCGTATGATGGCATCTCCCGCGGCATCATCTCCTCGCTCACCTCGTTCGGTTACGAACCAGGCACGGCGAACTGGCCCGTCGTCACCGGTCAGGATGCAGAAGCTGCCTCCATCAAGCTCATCATTGCTGGACAGCAGTATTCCACGATTTTGAAGGACACCAGAGACCTCGCGAAAGTTGCTGCTGGTATGGTTGATGCAGTGCTTGCTGGCACCGAACCGGAAATCAACGACACGACGACTTACAACAACAACGTGAAGATCGTTCCGTCCTATCTGCTGATTCCTTACACCGTTACGGTAGACAATTATCAGGAACTCGTTATGGATTCTGGCTACCTGACTGCGGATGACATCAAATAAGTAATCAGTCATAGACTAAACAACTTTAAATCGGCTAGCGGTAGCTTCATACAAATACTGCTAGCCGATTTAATCTAGTAAGTGTAAAATATATATGTCTCTACCCAGGGATAGAAAATGAGGAGTTATCTATGGGAAAGTATATTTTGGAAATGAGGAATATTACAAAAACATTCCCAGGAGTGAAAGCTCTTGACAATGTGAATTTGAAAGTAATCCCGCACCACATTCATGCCCTGATCGGCGAGAATGGCGCGGGCAAATCAACACTGATGAATATCCTCAGCGCTGTCTATCCCCATGGAACGTATGAAGGGGACATCGTCGTTGACGGAGAAGTCTGTGTCTTTAAATCGATCAAAGACAGCGAAGCAAAGGGAATCGCCATCATCCACCAAGAACTCGCTTTGATTCCCAGCCTGTCTATTGCGGAAAACGTTTTTTTAGGGAACGAACAAACGGATAAAGGAATCGTCATCAACTGGGATAAAACCAGAACAAGGACGACTGAAATGCTCAAAAAAGTTGGGCTAGATGAACGGACAGACACAAAGATCAAGGACATTGGACTTGGAAAACAGCAACTGGTCGAAATTGTCAAGGCGCTCGCGAAAGACGTAAGGCTCTTGATCCTTGACGAACCGACAGCGGCATTAAACGATAAAGACTCCGATCATCTTTTGGATTTGCTCGTCGATCTAAAAGAGCACGGGATTACAAGCATTATTATCTCTCATAAACTCAATGAGATCACGAAAGTCGCGGACGAAATCACGATTCTGCGCGACGGCTCAACGATTGAAACGCTGGTTAAGGGCGTAGACGATATCTCAGAAGAGCGTATCATAAAATCGATGGTGGGACGCGAAATCGTAGACCGGTTTCCGAAGCGCCAGAATCAAATTGGCGATGTCTTTTTCGAGGTCAAGAACTGGAACGCGTTCGATCCGCTGGACGACGAAAAGCAGATTCTCAGAGACATCAACATCAACATCCGAAAGGGTGAGGTTGTTGGCATCGCGGGACTCATGGGAGCCGGACGCACCGAGCTCGCAATGAGCCTGTATGGGAAAGCCTACGGCGCGAAGATTACGGGCCAAATCTTGAAAAACGGCGAAGAACTGGTGATTAACGATGTCAGCGATGCAATCGCAAAGGGAATTGCGTACGCAACGGAGGATCGCAAAACTGCCGGCTTGATCCTGATTGACGATATCAAGCGGAATATTACACTCTCTTCGCTGGGATCGCTCAAAAAGAATTGGGTCATTGACGACAACCTGGAGATCAAGGTCGGCGAAGAATACCGGAAAAAGCTCAACATTAAATCTTCCAGCATTCTGCAAAAAACAGGAGACCTTTCTGGCGGTAACCAGCAGAAGGTCGTGTTCAGCAAGTGCATTTTTGCAGATCCCGATATACTGTTTCTAGATGAACCCACTCGCGGCATTGATGTTGGCGCGAAATATGAAATCTACACCATCATCAATGAACTGGTGGAAAAAGGGAAATCGGTTGTCATGATTTCGTCCGAACTGCCGGAAATTCTCGGCATGTGCGATCGAGTTTATGTCATGAACAGAGGGATGATTGTGGGCGAATTGATGGCGAGAGACGCCTCTCAAGAGAAAATCATGCAGTTTATCATGCAAAGCAATAAGGAGGTAGTAAAATGAAAAGGATTAGAAGTCTGCTTCGGGGAAATATTCGTCAATATGCCATGGTTATTGCGTTGATCGTGGTCGTCATCATATTTGAGGTTTTGACGAAAGGCGTTTTACTCAAGCCTTTGAATATTTCAAACCTGATTCAACAGAACGCATACGTTTTAATTCTGGCAATCGGTATGTTGCTTTGCATTCTAACCATCGGCAACATCGACCTGTCCGTCGGTTCGGTGGTTGGATTGGTCGGGGCCCTGTCGGCAATCTTCATTTTAAAAATGGGCATGCCGATCTGGCTGGCTATCATTCTTTCGATGTTTGCGGGCTTTATCATTGGCGCTTGGCAAGGTATGTGGATCGCATATATCGGCGTCCCCGCGTTCATCGTAACCCTCGGCGGACAGCTGATCTTTCGAGGACTGACGATGGTTGCCCTGCAGGGCACGAGCCTTGCGCCGCTTCCGAAAGCATATACCTTCATGGCAGCCGGATTTGTGCCTGACATCGCCAATATTGAAGGAATCAATTTACTCGCGATGATTGCTGGCGCTGTGGCAAGTATTCTGTATATCGTAAATGAAATCAACAAGAGAAAAAGCAAGAAAAAATACGATTTCGATGTTCCCTCTATATGGACTTTCTTGTTTAAGCTGTTGGCAATTACTGCCGTCATACTGGCGTTCAGCTATGCGTTGGCGCTCTATCGCGGCATCCCGATGGTGCTGCTCATCGTTGTGGCGCTGGTGTTGATCTACACGTTTATTACGGATAAGACCATCCCCGGCAGACACATCTATGCATACGGCGGCAACCCGAAGGCTGCGAGACTTTCGGGCATCAAGACCAAGCGGGTTCTCTTCTGGGTGTATGTTAATATGGGCGTTCTCGCTGCCCTTGCTGGCATCGTGTTCACCGGCAGACTCAACTCGGCAACGCCAAAGGGCGGTTACGGATTTGAACTCGACGCGATCGCGGCCTGCTTCATCGGCGGCGCTTCCACAACGGGCGGTATCGGCACCGTGGTCGGCGCAATGGTCGGCGGTCTGTTGATGGGCGTTCTGAACAACGGCATGTCGATCATGGGCGTGAGCATCGACTGGCAGCAGGCGATCAAGGGATTCGTTCTGCTGATCGCAGTTGGCTTCGACGTGATCTCCAAGATCCGCGCGAAGGTCTAATCCTTCATCCATGCAAATAGAAAAGGAGCTACCAGCGATGGCGGCTCCTTTTTGATGTAAAAGCGATGGGGACTCAGGCTTCCTCTTCCGCTTTCCGCTGACGGTATTCATGCGGGGTTACGCCGAAGTACTTCTTAAATACACCGATAAAATGCTTGTCGGAAGCGTAGCCCGTTTGCTCCGCGACGGACTGAATGGTCATGCCGGGGCTGCTTTTGAGGAGCAGGGCTGCCTGCATCATCCTGAGTCGCGTGAGAAACTTGGTGTAGGATTCGCCTTTCTCCTCGTGAAATACGCTGCTGAGGTAGGCGGGGGTCACGCCAAGCGCTTCCGCGACATCCGTCTGCGTGATGGGCTCGGTAAAATGCGTGGTGATATAGCTTGCCGCCCGCTCGGCCAGCATCTTGTGCTCGCGGTCGGACTCGGTAAAACAGGTTGCGACAAACTGAGCGATATTCTTTGGCGAGAGGTCTTCCGGCAGGCGCATCGCGTTGCGGTGCTGACCGATGACCTGCTCCAAACGCGAAAGCGTCTCTCGAAGCGCGTCGTCGTTTAGAGGCTTAAGCAGGTATTCGGCGACGCCAAAGTGCAGCGCGGTACGCGCATACTCAAACTCGTCGTAGCCTGTCAATATGATGATCGGCAGCGTCTTGCCGAGGCTGCGGATGCGCTCGATGAGCTGGAGACCATCCATGCCGGGCATCCGTAGATCGGTGATCACTAAATCATAGCTGCTTTTTTCAAAGAGCGCGAGCGCGGAGATGCCGTCGTGCGCGGCATCCGCTACGACAAAGGACGGATGCAGACGCGAGAGATTTCCGGTCAGATAATCCCGCATCAGCGGCTCGTCTTCCACGATCAGCACACGGTATTGACTCGACATAGGACATTCCTTTCGGATCACGCTTTGTGATTCGTGTTGGGTTCTTGCGGGGCATTTGCGCAGTATTCCCGCGGAATTCGGATCGTGACGCTGGTGCCGACATCCCGCGTGGAAGCAATCGAGATCGCCGTGCGCGCACCGTATTTCAGCTTGAGCCGCTGGGCGATGTTGGCAAGACCGACGCTGCGCGTTTCCGCCCGCAGAGGCGATTCCGCGCGATCAGAGATGGTGCAAAGGAGCGCTTCCAGCTGCGCCGGCTCCATGCCGATGCCGTTGTCGGTGACGCAGATGACCGCATCCGCACCCTCGGCCTGTGCAGAAATCCTGATTTCCGATCGACCAATGCGCGGCTCGCAACCGTGAATCAGTGCGTTTTCCACGATGGGTTGTATGGTCAGCGCCGGAATGCGGCACTCGGCAAGCGCGGAATCGAGCTCGATTTGGTAGGTGAGGTCGTCGTGCCGCCGCTCCTGCAGACTGAGGTAACACTCCGCAATCTTCAGCTCCGCGGTGAGCGTGATATCCCGGTCGGTGTTCACCATGCCGCGCAGAAGGATCGAGAGCTCGTCGATGCTGGCAATCGCGTCAGAATATCGTCCGCTTTTCACAAGAAGACTCACGGTACTGAGGGTGTTAAAGAGAAAGTGTGGGCGAATCTGGTTGTAGAGCGCGTCATACTGCGCAATCTTTTGGAGATATTCCGCTTCATATTTCTCCTTGGTCAGTTCCGCGTCCCGCTCAATCATCTCCGAAATGCGAAGGAGTAGCTCGTTGAACGAGCGGTTGAGATAGGAGATCTCCTCCGCACCGTGTTCCTTGGCGCGGACGCTGAGATCGCCGCTCTGCGCCGTGCGCATCACGGCTACCGTGTCGTTGATGGGCTTGATGAACGATCGCACGAAAAATACGGTAACCAGGAGGCCGACGAGCGCGCAGATAAACGCAAGCAGGATCGTAAACTGCCGCGCAGAGGCTACGCCCTGCATCAGACTGGATTGCGCGTTGACCGCGATGATGGTCCAGTCGGTGTCCTTGACGGGCTGGGTATTGATGATATAGGTCTCGCCGCCGAGCGGTACGCGCATGGGACCCGAGCCGTTTTTCGCGGTTAAGAACACGTCGGTGAGGGAGAGCGCGGAGGGGAGCTTGCTGTGCTGATAAACCACGCTGTTTGCGCTGTCGATGATGAAGAGCCCGCTCTTTTCGAGCAGCTGCACGTCGTCCAGCACATCCCGGATGCCGCTGTAGTTCGCGTCCACGCGGATCACGCCCAGTGTCTTGGAGGAGTCTGAAAGGCTTCTGAGCCGCTGCACCATGGAAAACACGGTCAGGGTGTAGCCGTTGTTCATCTCGACATGTGCGGGAAGAAATACAGTGCTGGAGGTGCTCAGCGCGGTTTGATACCAAGACTCTTGCTGATAATCGATCGAAACAGCGATCGGATGCGCCGTTCGCGTACTATAATAGATCTCATCGGTGAGGATATACACGCGCAGGATATCTTTGCGCGGGATGGTCATTACTTCGCGCAGATAGTTTTCAATCGCGCGCCGTTTCTCGAGCTTGTCCGACGCATCCGCGGGAGAAGACGCGAGCAGACTCATGATGCGTTCGCTATAATAAGGAGACATGCACAAGCGCGAAAGGTCGTTGATGTAGTTGCCGGTGTTGAGCGCAATCTGCTCGATGAGCTGCTGGGTCTGCAACGAAGTTTGATCCAGAAGGTCTTCGCTATAGCGCACGAAGCCAATCGTGGACACCAGCACGACCGAGCTAAAGATCAATAGGGAAATAACCGCGAGCAAGCGCGTTTTGAGATGATAGCGCTTAGGATCAGGAGACATGAAATGCATTCACACCTTTCAACGAGAGTATAGCATATTTCTTCCTGCGCTTGGATAAATCAAAAAAACTGGCACCTCAATCCGAAAAATACGGAATATCCAATCATGAATCAGGATGACATAATGACAGCGAGGGGTGCAAAGACACCTAACTTCTACAAAGCACATCTAAATTATCGAGGAGGAACAGTCATGAAAAAGTGGATCGCAATGCTGCTGATGCTGACAATGCTGGTAAGCATGTTTGCAGGATGCACGCCTGCTGCAACAACGCCCGCAGCCGAAGACACGGCAGCACCGGAAGCCGCAGCAACCGAAGCCGCGGCGACAGAAGCCCCGGCGAAGGACGTCAATCTCTCTTTCTTCACCGGCAAAGTGGAGACGATCGATCTTCTGGATCAGATCATCGCAGATTACAACGCGCAGTCCAACGGCATCACCGTTGAACAGGAATACCAGCAAGACGCGAGCAACATCATCAAGATCAAGTTTGCTTCCGACGCCGTGCCGGATGTCATGACCACCTACGAACAGGAGTTTGTCGATCAGGGCAAGTATCTGCCGCTGAACGATATGAGCCAGTGGTGGGATCGCCTGATTCCGTCCATGAAAGAAAGCTGCACCGACCTTGCCAGCGGCAACCAGTACCGTGTTTGCACCAACATGACGATGGCGGGTTTCTTCTATAACAAGCAGATGTTTGCGGACCTAGGCTTGACCCCCGCGACCACATGGGAGCAGTTCGTGTCGAACCTTGAAGCAATTAAGACCGCGTATCCCGATGTTGACCCGTGGTTCATCTTCGGCGAAGCTTGGCATCTCGGCCACCTCATCGAGTTCTTCCCGCAGGGTTACATCAAGGCCAAGTACGGCGCAACCGCCGCAAAACAAGCCTTCCTGAACAACGATTCCTCTATTCTCCAGTGGGGCAATCCGGATGGCGCCATGGCAACCTTTGCCAAGGATCTGGTTGACCTGCAGCAGAAGGGCCTCATCAATGCGGACGTGCTGACCGCCACGAGCGACAACTGCATCGACGCGTTTGTCACCGGCAAGGCTGCCATGTTCTCCAACGGTATGTGGTGCCTTTCCAGCATCCTCGAAAAGAACCCCGACATGGCGGATAACATCGGCTTTGCGCCGTATCCCGCGATGATGGCGGATGGCGTACCGGTAGTGCTCGTTGCCGAGGATTCCGGCTACAGCATCTATGCGGATACCACGAACAAGGATGCCGCAATTGACTTCCTGACCTTCCTCTTCAGCGCGGAGAACCAGAAGAAGTACTCCGAAGCCCTCGGTTCGCCGAGCGCCTTTACGGATGTCACCGCTGACTGGGCACCCGCAAGCGTGGTTGCCGGCGTGAACGACGCGATCAAAACCGCGACGAACATCGGCTTCACCAACGAAAAACCCGCCGGATTCTCCGGTGACGACGCGGGCAGACTCGTGCAGGATCTGCTGGCCGGAACCTACACGCCGGAACAATTTGCCCTGGCGTATGAAGCGGCCTGGAACGCAGGATTCAACAAGTAACAGCACAAACTCAAATAACTTTCTCAAATGACTAACCAGCGGTGGCGGCTTTCCGGAACGTCGGCAGGCCGCCGCCGCGGTTATACGGGGTACCGCATGCGACACAAACGGATTACTTGGGCACAGTTTTTGTCCCTACCCGCGCTGATGCTCTACGGCCTGTTTTTTGTCTACCCGCTGTTACGCGGAATCGGCATGAGCTTGACCGACTGGGACGGCATGGGGGAAGCCAAATTTATCGGGCTTCAAAACTTTTTCGACTTTTTTCAGGATGCGCGCGCCATGCACGACATCAAGACGACGCTGATCTTTGCGCTTGGCAGCGCCGTGCTGCTCAACGTGATTGGCTTATGCTACGCGCTGTTGATGAACAGCAACTTTCGTGGAAAGAGCCTCTCTCGCGTCATCATCTATCTGCCCGCGATCATCAGCCCGTTGATCATGGGGTATATCTGGTTTTTCCTGCTCCAGCCGGGACGCGGGTTTTTGCATTATGCGTTTGCGCAGCTGGGCATGACCGACCTCATCGGCAACTGGATGAGCTCATACCCGACGGCGCTGTTGGTGCTCGTTCTAGTCAACGTTTGGCAGTTTTCGGGCATGACGATGATCATCTACCTCGCGGGGCTGCAATCCATTCCCACCGAGATTTCCGAGGCGGCGCGGATCGATGGCGCAAGCAACTGGCAGCGTTTCTGGCGCGTGAGCGTGCCGATGCTGATGCCCGCCATCCGCATCAACGTGGTCACAAACATCATCGGCTCGTTGTCGGTATTCGACGTGATCATGTCTCTCACCGAAGGCGGACCGGGG
>JBDKRF010000301.1:0-12449 GCA_039683525.1 Clostridiaceae bacterium | reverse complement strand
TGAAGTCCGTATCTTTCTGGGTCTGCTCCGGTTGATTATACTATAATTTAGCACTCTTCACCTTTGAACGAGATCTCTCTGTTATTTGATTACGGGTCGAAACCAATACGACTTACGGCATATTTTCTCAACTACTTTATGAAGCTCATCTGGATATACACCCGAGTAAGAGATTACGTGATCCCACGAGGAACGAATCCGACTCCAGTACGGTTGATCAGGCGTGAACAAAATCAGCCACTTTGTTTCTTTTCGAATAAAGCGGCTTTCACAACCACTCGTTCCCCACCAATCAGACAGCACCCCGAAGTCTTTAGCCATTCCCGCAATATAGCCTTCCAACGATTTCCCCTGTTCGAGCGGATATGTGCCTGCGCTGCTCCAAATCGCAATTACCTGTTTCCTTTTCGAATCACTCTGATCCCACTTTGATCGGATTGCGCATGCCAACGCTTCTAGCCCAAAGCTGTGACGACGCCCGTCGCCATTTGTATGAATGCTGCGAATGGCTTTTTGGTAAAGCTCCTCTTCTTTCGGCAAAGTAAAAAAGTCCGTTTCTTGGACTGCGCGATCAAAATTTTTATCGCAATCGCCAAACGTTATAACCTTAACTCGCAAACTTCGAAGCACGACGCCTTGTGACTTTAACGATTTGCTTAAGTTGTTTTGAAAATCTAAACACTGCTTTTTTGCATCCTCAATCATTCGATCCATATTTCCGGAGACTTCAAAGCAGAATACTGCATCGATATCTTCCACCGCTGACTCAAGCGAAGATACTCGTACTTTCTGGATATCATTGGGTTTTCTATCTTCTGGCTGTTCTTTCTTCTGAAGATCAACATTAGGTGAAACGTGCTGAGGCTCCGAACTTGTCTGTAACAGTGCTTGCAGTTCATCCTTCATTTGCTTCGGGTCCGAATATCGATCTTTCGGCGCATATTGACACGCTTTTAAAACAATCTCGCCAACTCGTCCGTTTCCGTATCGTGGCAAAGGAATGGGCTTTCCGGAAACGCGCTGGATAATGCTGTTTTCATAATCCTGCTGTGAAACAGGATTCGGTTTTTCGGGTACGAAGGGTATGCGTCCGTCATTTAGAAGTTGGAACATCAATATTCCCAGAGAGTAAATATCTACAGTCAGATTGCATTTTTCCAATTTGATAATTTCTGGCGCCATGTAAGGTAATGTCCCTTTTCTCGACAAGTTTGCGGTTGTATCCTCTAGTTGTCGAGAAATCCCGAAATCCCCAAGTTTAAAATGGTCCAGATTGGAAACAAACACGTTTTCGGGCTTGATATCGCGATGGACAATTCCAAACTTCTGGCAGGCTTCTAACGCGCTGCAAATGTCTATCCCAAGTTGAATGACATCGTCTTGCGTAAACTTAATATCATGGATGTAATCATTCAGGCACGTTAACAATTCCATTTTAATGAAGAGATCATAGCCTATACGATCAGGCTTTTGAATGATCAAATGATCTTCATAGCTTACGATGTTACTGTTTCCTCGCAGTTGGCTCATCAATTTGAGTTCTTTTGTTACATCGTTAATCTGTCCGGCGAAATACGATACAATCGCCTCTTTGTCCAACCCATCGAACTGCAGTTGCTTTAAAAATGCTTCATCCTGCGGAATAGAGATCCACTTCACCGCTGAATAATATGTACCACTAAAATCCTCACGCTTTATCTTGTAGACCTTGCCAAAGGAACCCGCTCCAATAAATGAATCAATATACCAGTTGCCAAATAGTGGTTCAAAATTCTTGATATCCATATCCCATCCGCCTTTGTACTGCTATACGCAAAGTTTATTCACTTGTGAAAGCTCCACCGTTTATCAAACCTAATTTTTCGCTATTCCCTTTTTGAGATTCTTTTACTTTGACATGTTTTGCTTGGCCAAGCATTTGATTGCAACTCGTTTTCATTAAGAAAGGTAACAATTGGATACGCACAGAAAAGAATCGAACCGTCAATCCTATCCATTCTGCGAAGGAATGCGTTCGCTATCCGATTGGGAACCTAACAACTGAATCGCGAATGGAATTGAAGCAGATAGAAATCCAGACTGCAATATAGATTGCACCATCAGATTTCATAAAAACTCCCATATGTGGTTCAAATACGGTTTGATTTGATTGTAGCGGTGAGCCATCCATGGAGTCAATACTTGCTTTGCATACTTTCTTGAATTTCTGACGATTGAAAATGTGGTAAGAAGAATATTCTATCTAGCAAGCGGATCATCATGACGATTGATGTTAGTATATCCGATCGTAAACTATTAATTCAAGTTGAATATCCCATTTTCGTGTGACCGTCAAAATAAGATTCAGTGTCAGTCTATTTCTAAATATCCCGTGTTTGCCTTTGTTATCTTTCTCATATACGCGTTTTAGCAATCGCTCAATTGTGGCGGTTCGTTGACAATTTGTTGAGAAACGTTTATATTTTAGACATTATTTGCACTGATACTTCAAGATTGGAATGGAATAACAATGGAAAACGTTTCAAAACGTCGCCGTGGTGACCGCCGCGACGCAACGCTAGTACGCGATCTCGATTCTATGCACGTCTTTATGCCGATCATGATGCCGAGCCGCGCGGACAACGAGGCCTTCATTCAGGAGCTCGTCGACATGAGCGCCGTAGAAGCATATCTTGAGAAGAAGAACGCGCAAAGCCCGGAGTATAAATACACCTTTTTTCATGTGATACTGGCGGCTCTCGCGCGAACCATCGAAATGCGTCCCCGCATGAACCGCTTCATCATCGGCAATCGGTATTATGACCGCAATCACATCTCGTTTTCGTTCATCGTCAAGAAAGCATTCGCAGACAATGCGGACGAATCCGTCATGATTCTCAAATACGATCCCAAGAGCGAAAAAGCCGCAATCGACATGATCCACGATAAGATCTGCGACTTCGTGTATTCCGTGCGCAAAAGCAACAAGACGGACGGTACGACGGACATTCTCGATACGCTCGCCAAGACGCCGATGTGGATGCGCAAGCTGATCGTAGCCATTCTTCGCGCGCTGGACGAGCACGGGCATATGCCCAAGGATCTCGCGGAGGAAGACCCATACAACAGCACGGTCTTCATCTCAAACCTTGGCTCCATCAAGCTCAACGCGGGTTACCACCATCTCTCCAACTGGAGCACCAACTCCGTCTTCGTCGTGGTCGGCGAAAGGCACATGCAGCCGTTTTATGATGCGGATGGCACCGTCACGATCAGACCCGCGCTCAATCTGGGTCTCACGCTCGACGAGCGCATTGCAGACGGATACTACTATTCCAAGACCGTTCGTCTGTTGAAAAAATTCTTAGCCGAGCCGGAGTTGCTCGACATTCCCGCCAAGGAGGAACTCGACATTGCGTATTAACCTAAGCCAGCATTCCAACATCGATCTGAAAAACGAAGCAAACTGTTTCCCTTTTTGTGAAGATATGTCCAACGTACGCGCTCCGTGGTTCGCGTTTTACGGCGAGGTGGACCAGTCTCTCTCCTACCCCGACGCATCCATGTTTGACATGGTGGAGCGCGCGGCAAATCTTTACCCAGATTACGACGCCGTCACCTTCATGGGCAAAGCCACGAAGTTTAAGGACCTCGTGCGGCAGATTCGCCAGACCGCGCGCGCTTTTGCGGCCATCGGAATCAAGGCGGGCGACAAGGTGACCCTCTGCATGCCAAACTGCCCGCAGATCGTGCTCTGTTTCTATGCGCTCAACCGCATCGGCGCAATCGCCTCAATGATTCATCCGCTCTCCAGCGTCGGCGAGATTGCCTTTTACATCAAGGATTCCGGCTCCAAGGCGGTCGTTTCGCTGGATGCGTTCTACGGCAAGTTTGAGGAAGTGCGCAAGCAGGTTTCGTTTGAGACGCTCGTGCTCACCAGCGTAAAGGACGCGCTCTCACCCGTCATGCAGCTCGGCTTTGCACTCACCGAAGGACGGAAGGTACCGAAGATTCCGAAGGATGCAAACGTGCTGTACTGGAACGCGTTTCTAAGCGGCGCAAAGAAGAAGGACGAGTCCTGCTTTGTCACGCGCGGTGGCGGCGACGCAGCCGTGATTCTCTTCTCTGGCGGCACGACGGGCACGACAAAAGGCATCCTGCTGAGCAACCTCAACTTCAACGCGCTCGCGTTGCAAACCTGCGCCATGGGGCACTGCGTCGTACCCGGCGCACGCATGCTCGCCGCGATGCCGATGTTCCATGGCTTCGGCCTCGGCGTCTGCATCCATACGATGCTCGTCGCGGGCGTTACGGCAATTCTCGTGCCGCGCGTCTCGGTCGAAAGCTACGCGAAGCTACTCAAAAAGGAAAAGCCGAACTACATCGCAGGCGTACCCACGCTGTATGAGGGCATCACGCGTAATCCGTTTATGGATGGCGTGGATCTCAGCCAGCTGATGGGCGTGTTCTCCGGCGGTGATACGCTCTCCATCGAGCTAAAAAAGAAGTTTGATACGTTCCTTGCCGAGCACGGCGCGACCGTTCAGGTGCGCGAAGGATACGGCACCACCGAGTGCGTCACAGCAAGCTGCCTCACACCTTACGACATGTACCGCGAGGGCAGCATCGGGCTACCGTTCCCGGACACGTACTATAAGATCGTCAAGCCCGGCACGACGGAAGAAATGCCGGATGGCGAGGACGGCGAAATCTGCCTCTGCGGGCCTTCCGTCATGATGGAATACATCAACCAGCCGGAGGAGACCGCAAACGTGCTCAAACGGCACGCGGACGGGCACATCTGGCTGCACACGGGCGATCTGGGCAACATGGACGCGGACGGCTTCCTCTTCTTCAAACAGCGCATTAAACGGCTCATCATCACGAGCGGATACAACGTGTATCCTTCGCAGGTGGAGAACGCGATCGATGCGCACGAGAAGGTGCTCATGAGCTGTGTCATCGGCGTGCCGGACTCCTACCGCATGCAGAAGATCAAAGCGTTTGTCGTGCTACGCCCTAACATTCTGCCCACGCCGACGCTCAAAGAAGAGATCCTCGCGCATTGCAGCAAGCTCGTCGCCAAATACGCCATGCCGTATGATATCGAGTTCCGCAGTGAGCTGCCCAAGACCCTGGTCGGCAAGGTTGCCTACACCATATTGGAAAAAGAGGAACTTGCGAAACAAGCGATCTGATTATATACTAATAACAGTGATCAAACATTGTTGATTGGTATGACATCATCGTTTGGGAGGCATTATGCGTCATTGTCCGAATTGCGGCATCCCGTTGCAAGAAGAGAACTCGAAGTTTTGCCCGAACTGCGGATTCCAGTTTTCCGCTTCTCCCATCCCGGCTGTTGCGCCGGCGCAACCCGCGAGTGCATCCTTTGACCCGGGCGAGCAGATGAAAAAGGGAATGTCGTATTCCGCGCCGCTCGGGCTGGATCGCAAGACGTTCCTTAAGAAGTATTCGCTGGGAAACAAAGAGTGCACGGCGGCGGCGATCTTAGGCTACATCTCCGCCGGTATCACCACGATTATCGCGTTAACGGGGATAAGCGACTATTTCAACATCTACTCATTGGTCGACGTCGCAATCGTACTGACGCTGAGCTTGTTGATCCATCTGCTGCGCAGCAGGGTCGCATCCATCATCCTGCTGGTGTATGCGATTGCAAGTACGATGACGATGCTTGTGAATACTGGGACGTTTGGCGGTTGGATGGGTTTGCTTGCCGGTATTTCGGCAGTGGTCGGTTCCTTCCAGTGCGTGAAGGAATGGAAAACGTATCAGGCGCGGTCGCAATCCCCCGAGCAAAGCACCGTTCCTGTGCTGTGATTTCCCGAAACCGAAGCTTACGCAAGGCACCCGTTTCACTGCGGGTGCTTTTTTGTTGGCTGCGATAGCAAGCGTGTAGCGATGGTTCGAAAGTTAAATTTTCGAAGGAATTATTTGGCATAAATATCTTGACACCAAAGTGCCAGTTACCTATAATTGAAAAGCATGAGTTGCCAATGTAGCTCAGTCGGTAGAGCAGCTGATTCGTAATCAGCAGGTCTGGGGTCCGAATCCCCACATTGGCTCCATTTTTTTCGGGGTGTAGCGCAGTTTGGTAGCGCGTTTGGTTCGGGACCAAAAGGTCGCAGGTTCAAATCCTGTCACCCCGACCAATCAAAAAGGCAGTCTTATGACTGCCTTTTTGATTGGCTTTTTGGCATCAAACAGGATTTGAAGCCGCGATCAGAAAACGATCCAGTGGATCGTTTTCCGCGGCAGGGTAGCGCAGGCGAGAGCTTGCGCCGCGCGAAGCGCAAGCAAGCCGATGCCCAGCGGAGAATCCAGTCACCCCGACCACAAAAAAGACCATCCATATCGGGTGGTCTTTTTTGCACCCTGAAATAAACTGGATTTGAAGCCGCGATCCGAAAATGATCCGGTGGATCGTTTTCCGCGGCGGGGTAGCGCAGGCGAGAGCTTGCGCCGCGCGAAGCGCAAGCAAGCCGATGCCCAGCGGAGAATCCAGTCACCCCGACCACAAAAAAGACCATCCATATTGGGTGGTCTTTTTTGCGCCCTGAAATAAATCGAATTGGTTGCCGCGGAAAATCCAGTAGCCCAGTCAAACTCAGAACTTCACCGTGCTTGGTTCGCCGCCAACCGAATAAAACGTCGCGGTCGCATTCTTGAGGTAAAACACCTGACAATTGCCGTCGTCCGCCTGATACATGCTCTTGAGCGATGGTATCGCATCCAGAATATGCTGCCTCGCTTCCAGGCGATCGTCTTCCACCACCAGCGCCTCTACTCGAATCCAGGTATTCCCGCTTGTGGCGGAGATTTCAACCTTCGGGTTTGCCAGCAGCTGCTTGGAAACTTCCTTCCGCTTTCCCGTCAGGAAATAAAGTTTCCCTTCGAATATCTCCGCTACCCCGAACGGGCGCACTCTGGGTTGATCGCCTTCCATCGTTGCGAGATAATAAACCCCGCATTTCTTCAAATACGCACAAACAGATTCCATAGTTCCTCCGATTCATGATAGCAAGGAATTCTTTCTTATCTTATTCTGATTTTAAACGGATAGAGCTCGTTCTGCAAGGGAGCGTTGGAAAGCACCGGGAAGCAGCCTTACTAACGATATGAAACCACCCATGACACATCCTATTTGTTGTAATCTGGTATGGTCAGTCTTATAATAAATATCGACAAAATTCTCTTGTTGTTGAGGCAAGTATGAAAAAAGTATGCGTGTTGCTGTTTTCCGGTACAGGATTTACAAGATATGTGGTTGATCAAATTATGCGGGAGCTTGAAGCGCTTTCGGTAACAGCCGACGTTTATCCGGTTGAAAACACACCAATTCAAAACATTCCCTTCAGCGCGTATGATACGGTGGGCATCGCTTATCCCGTACATGCCTTCAACGCGCCCAAGATCGTCGTCAACTTCGCAAGGCAGTTGCCAAAGGCCGTCTCTACAAACGCTTTCCTCATCTGTACCGCCGGAGACGATCATCCGGTGAATTACTCTTCCTCCCATTTGCTCATTCGTATTCTGCGAAGGAAGAACTATCATGTGTTTTATGACAAGCTGCTCAATATGCCCTCCAACTTCATCATAAAATACGACGAACCGAAGGTTGAGCAACTGCTCTCGGCTGTCGAGTCCGAAATCCCGCTGATCGCACAGGACATTGCAAATTTGGTCCCCTGCAAACAAAACGGCGGTTTGCTCTCAAACACCTTGGCGTTGATCGGTAGAGCGGAGTGGTTCGGAGCTGCATTTTTGGGTAAGACATTTTACGCGGATCAGAACTGCAACCACTGCGGCATTTGCGCCAACAACTGCCCGAACCACAACATTGTCAACGGGAAGCGCATCCGTTTTCGTTGGCACTGCGGCCTGTGCATGCGGTGCCTGTATCTCTGCCCGCAACACGCGGTCAAGCTGCATTGGCCTTTTCGATTCATCCGCTTTGACTCGTGGTATCAAAACGAGAAATTACTGGTGGGTCGAAGGAAATAAGCATGAAACCAATGCATTCTTTTTCTAACTCTTGAGGTATCCGATGATTTGCGTAGACACCAGCACATATGACGAAACACTGGATCTCCTGAAAGGCCGAAAGCGGCTCTCTCCCATGTATGCGGAGCTGAAGTCTTGGCTTTATGACGAGTTTCAGATTACGGCATACAACTTCGAGTTTCGTGAGATGACTTGGAGTCACGCCCCGGGAAAACATCGGCTGTTCATCCAACTCTCTTCCAAGTCCGATTACGATACGATGTTTGACGGATATAACTACTGCGCCGAAAAGCAAGCATTGATATCGGAAAAACTCTACGAGTTGGCATTGAAGTATCAAATGCCAGACATCGGCAATTATCGGAATGTTTTTGTCGCGTACTGTAATTTTTCGGAAGAAATCCGCTCAGATTATAACAGCAAAGCCTATACTTTATTGAAAGAACATCTGACTAAAAAATATCGACGCGATTCTGTTTGGGATATCTTTGCGCTCTTCTCTTCCCTCACCGTGTTTTATCTGAGAGACTCCGACATTCAACTGAATCAAGATCGTGGCATCTCCAAACAAATTAAAGATGAATATTACGAGACGCTGCATCGCCTCGATGAATTTCACGTTTTTTCGTACGAAAGCTTCAACGTCACGTTTGACAGCAAGGAGAATCTAGATCAGCACTTTGAAGGAAATCTCTATTATTACTTTAAGTAGTACACGAAGAATGATCCTTCACTCGGTAAGTGCGCTTGCCGTGCTTTTTTCACTTGCCCTCGTACTCCCTCTCCTCTCCTGCGCTCCCGCCGCATCCGCTCCCGGCCCAACGCCGCTCCCCACCTCGCAAACCACCAGCTTCAAATTCGAAAGCACCGCCATGGATGCCACCGTGCCATTTCTCGTATATCTGCCAAGCGGCTATACGCCCGCGCAGAAATACCCCGTGTGGTATGCCATGCACGGCTATAGCTCCACCGCGAACTGGTGGCTCGATTTTGGTCGTGCGGGCGAGCGCACCGACGCGCTGCTTGCTAGCGGCGACCTAGAACCCATGATCATGGTGTTTCCCTTCACGCGCTATGACGACGCGAAGACCATCGAGGCGGACATGGCGGACGGCATCCGCGGGCCCAGCCGGATGGAGCGCTTTCTCTGCGACGAGCTGATTCCTTTGATCGACTCAAATTACAGTACAATCGCCGCACCCGAAAGCCGGTTTATCGGCGGCTTCTCCATGGGCGGGCTCTTCGCGCTGCAAATCGGGCTGCACCGACCCGATCTCTTTGGTAAGATCGGCGCATACAGCCCCGCGCTGACGTATCGTGACTTCTCCGGCGATCACTTTGAGCGTTGGCTTTCGACCGATCCCGCCGATGCAACCACGCTTTCCGGCTATGCCAAGGCGCACGGCATGGACAAGCTCAGCATCTACCTTGACTGCGGCGGTGCGGACGATCCCTTCTCCGCGGGTGCCGCTTCACTCTACGACGCGCTGACCGTGCGCGGGATTTCAACCGAGTTTCATCCGCATGACGGCGGGCACAGTCTCGATCTCTCGCTCGTGGATGGCTATCTGCTGTTCTACGGTGGGGACTGATCGTGTTCGAATTTGCTTCCTGCGCTCGTGAATTACGGTGCGTGGTAATTTCATAGACCAACTGGCAATAGAAAACCAAAAATCGGAGCCTCATCGGCTACGGTTTGTTCGCTCAAATAATTCGGTTACAGCGCTTCTCCCGAGCCGAAGTCGATGCCGATCTGTCTGCGCGCTTCGTCCAGAAGGCGCATGACACGCAAGCTTTGCTCGTCGTAGATCGCCGTGTCTTCGCCGTTCTCGATCATACGCGCAAAGGCGTTGAGCTCGTGCACCATGTTGTTCTTCACAGGCGTAAAGAGCTCCTCCGTGCGCCCGTCGCGGTAGAGCATCCGCAGGTAGCTCGGCTGGTTCAGCGTGTCAAACACGAGCGTGCCCAGCTCGCCCTGCACGATGCTTGGGTTCACCGAGCTCGTCACCTTGGAATACGATATCGTCGTCTGCTGCGCGCCAAAATCGAGGAGCATCGTGCCCGCGGCTTCCGTTCCGTTGGGCAAAAAACTCGCGCCTGCGCTGAGTTTTTCCGGCACGCCGAACAGCGCGACGCACGTATGCAGGCAATACACCGCGAGGTCCATCAGCGCGGCGTTGCCCAGGGACGACTCAAACACGTTTGGCCGCTCCCCCGCGAGAAAGCGGTCGTACCGCGAGGAATACTGACAAAACTCAAACGTTGCTCTGCGGACTCTGCCGACCTTATGCAGGTTCTCACGCAGCGCAGTTAAGAACGGGTCGTGCACCGGGCGAATCGCCTCCAGCAGGATCAGCCCCCGCTCGTGCGCGAGCGCAATCATGCGCTCTGCCTGAGAAGCGTTGATGGCGAGCGGCTTTTCGCAGAGCACATGATTACCGTGCACCAGCGCGCGCAGGGCCTGCCGGTAGTGGGCAACATTCGGGCTAGCGACATACACCGCGTCGATATCCTCGCAGGAGAGAAACGCCTCCTCGTCGTCAAAGCAGGCATGGATGCTTTGCTTCTCTGCGTAGGCTTTCCCATGGGCAAGATCGCGAGAATACACCGCGGAAATCTCGCAGCGCTCGCTCGTCTTCGCCGCCTCGCAGATCCAGTCGCTCACAAAACTCGTTCCGATCACGCCGATGCGCAGAGGATTCGTCATTTTGTACACCCCGTTACGTCAAAACTTCGTTCTTATTGTAAAAGCCAGCAGGCCGAATGTCAATCTCGATATTATCTTTAAAAGCATTCTTACTTTCTTTCGTAAGTTTTCGGTTTACTTTTCATGAGCTTTCGTGTAAAATCAACTCGAATCGAAGGTGATATGCATGCAAGAGGCGCTGGTATTCAATCTGCAAAAGTTCTCCATTCACGACGGAGCGGGCATCCGCACGGACGTGTTTTTCCAGGGATGCAATCTGTGCTGCGGCTGGTGCAGCAATCCTGAAAGTCAACCCATGGTGCCGCTGCCCGGCGAAAAGGCGACCTCCTATACCGTGGACTCGCTGGTAGCCGAGCTGGTCAAGGACAAGCCGTTTTACGTCGAGAGCGGCGGCGGCGTGACGCTCACCGGCGGCGAGGCGCTGTTGCATCCGGCGTTTGTGCTGGCGCTTTGTGCGGCTCTTCACAGCGAGGGAATCCATGTGGCCGTCGAGACCGCGGCCTGTGTTTCGGAGGATTTATTTGCCCGCGTGCTCGCCGCAGTAGATTTTGCGTATATCGACCTCAAGCATTATGACGATGAGAAGCATCGCGCGGGTACAGGCGTTGGCAACGCGCTGATTTTTCGCAACATTGCCGCGGCGCTCCGGAGCGAGACGCCAGTCATCCTGCGCATTCCGGTGATTCCGGGGTTCAACGACAGCGAGGCGGATTTTGCCGGGTTTGCGAATGCTTTGCGCGAGCTTGGCGCAAAAGAGGTACAGCTCCTGCCCTTCCATCAGCTTGGCGAGAGCAAATATAAGCGCCTGCAATTAGAGTATGCCTATGACGGGCAAAAGCAGCTCCGAGATGGCGACGTCTCCGCCTTCGCCAAAGTGCTGGAGCACTCAGGGATCAAAGTTCAAATCGGTGGTTAATTCTTCTAATTTAATGTGATTTTTTGCTTCGGTCTCCGAAGCTTTTATTATTTGCAGTAATATTCATAGAAAGATTATAAAAGGAAGTGTTTTTGAATGCTCTTCGCTTAAATATACTCTTTTAAAAAGAGTACAAAAAAAGAAGCTTACGTCTTTGTAAGCCTCTTCGTCGTTCTATTCGGTTTTTCTAGCCCCGACCCGGGATTCGTCCGTTGGAGGATTCTTTTACCACCTTCGGAACGAACCGCACTTCAGGAGTGTTTGGTTACGCCGCGTAGATGCGCGAAGAGCCCATGGTCTCGTTGAGGCTTCTACCATCTTCCATCATGAACCGGATCAGGCGGATCGTGTCACGCTCGGATGCCGTCTCAATAGAGAGTTTGGTAATACCGTTCTGGGTATCAAGCAGGAGGTTCTGTACAAAGGTGTTGCCCTTGAGTTCTTCCGGCTCGCGCTCCGCTACGATCAGTTTGACCGATGCTTCGCTGTTGTTTACGATTTCAAAGAATCGCTTGAGGTTCGTTACGTTGATCTTCATCATATTCGTGTTTCTCCTTTCATTTACTTCGCTGTCATTATACTTCCTATTTCAGAATAAATCAACCACTATTACGTTATTTATTGTGACTATTCTTCCACAACATCATATATTAGTAAACACAGTGTGAATTTCACGTGAAGTTCGGCCTCATTCCCGTCCGTTTTATCGCTTTTGTATGCGTTTTTTTGGTACAAATGCACGAATAATCGCCAGAATTACGATACCGCCAAAACACGAATAGCCGTTGACTACTGTCATACGGCGTGTGATTCTTATTC
>JBDKRF010000300.1:0-2500 GCA_039683525.1 Clostridiaceae bacterium | reverse complement strand
CAACTCTCTCCGTATAACGCGCTCATAAATCTCGGCGTGTCGTCTCCTGTAAGCTGGGTGATACAGGGCATCCTCAGCGTTGCAGCCGTTGTTGCCGTCTATTGGATCTTTACGAAAACCAACCGCGCTTTTCTGCGCGGAGCAGCACTGGTACTTGGAATTCCATTGGTGATCCCATATTTCATGCAGTACGACCTGATGATTCTCGCGGTACCGGTGATCCTGCTTGCGTATGAGTTCCTTGAAAAAGGAGCTAGCAAGATCGAGTTTGCGCTGCTGGAGCTGTTATTTCTGCTGCCGATACTGAACTGGCCGCTGGTGATCTATACGCGCGTGCAAATCTGCCCGCTTGTGATGATTGCGCTGATGATGCTGATCCTGCTGCGCGTGAAGCGAGAGCGCAGCCAACCCGGCGTAAATGCACAGCCGACATGACCGAAACCAAACAATCATTCGATTCAAAAAGAGACAAAGAATGGTTGACGGAAGAGAAAATTAGCACTACACTGTCTGTAAATCAAAAAAGGAGTATCCGCCGTGCGTCGAATCGAAGTTGTTCTTGATATCGATCGACAGCACTTGAGCCGATAGCGAACAATCGCGTCCGGCTCGAGTGCAGCTTTTCTGCGTCGGCCGGGTCAAGCTCTTATCAGGCGTGTTTCTATTTTTAGAAACGCGAAATGAAGAATAACCGTCCGGCAGGCATGCCAGGCGGTTTTTTGTGCTCTCAAGCATTCTTTGATCGGAGGTGATCCCATGCGGTATTCAGATGATGCCGGTCTGGACGCGGCAAACCTTGCTGCTGTGAACAGAACTCGGAACAATAGGAGAAAAATATGAATCGAATTATGATAACAAAAACGCGGGTCGATGAACCCGTGCAGATCGAAGGCTTTTTGGAACACGTTCGCAATACGCGGTATATGGCGTTTCTTGTCGTGCGCGACAGAAGCGGCAGTGTGCAGGTGACCATTGAGAAGCAATTGCATCCCGAATGGACGGAGCTGCTGGACACACTTACGGTTGAATCCGTGGTTTCAATCGAGGGAACACTGCGCGAAAATCCGCAGGTCAAGCTGGGCGGGCGTGAACTGATCCCGACGAAACTCGAAACACTCTCGCTTGCCGCTCCTCTGCCACTGACAAAGGAAGCAAACATCGACACGCGGATGGATTACCGCTGGCTGGATCTGCGCGGCGAAAAAGAGCGGTTGCTGTTCGAGGTGCAGACATGCCTCGTCGCCTCCATGCGCGAGTTTCTGCTCCAGCGTGAGTTTATCGAAATTCACACGCCGAAGCTGATCGCCGCCGCGAGCGAGAGCGGCGCGGATGTGTTCGAGGTTGGCTACTTCGACCGGAAGGCGTATCTCGCGCAGAGCCCGCAATTCTATAAGCAGATGGCGATGGCGGCTGGATTTGAGCGAATCTTTGAAACAGGGCCAGTCTTCCGCGCGGAGAAATCCTATACCAACCGCCACACGACGGAGTTTACGGGCCTCGACCTTGAGTTTTCGTATATCGAATCGTTCCATGATGTGATGAATCTTGAGGCGGAGCTACTCACCTACGCGCTGGAACGCGTACAGGAACGCTACGGCGAGGTGATCGAGCGCCTCTACGGCACCAAAGTCATCGTGCCGAAGCTGCCCTTCCCTGTGATCGCACTGCCGGAGCTCTATCGCGAGCTGGAGAAACGATACGGCTACCATCTGCCCGAAAGTGAGCGCGGGGACACGACTACTGAGGCGGAGCAACTGAGCTACCGCTTCTCGATGGAAGAGTTCGGGCATGAGTTTTTGCTGATCACCGACTTTTCAGCGGAAAAGCGCGCATTCTACCATTTGCGTAAAGACGGGGTTCCGCAGGGATACGATCTGGTCTGGCGCGGTGTGGAGATCACCACCGGCGCGCAGCGCGAGCATCGCTATGAGGTGCTCTGCCGGCAGGCGGATGAACGCGGCTTGGGCGAGGACGTAAAGTTCTACACCGAGTTCTTCCGCTACGGCTGCCCGCCGCACGGCGGCTTCGGTCTTGGCGTCGACCGCCTCACGATGCTGCTGCTCGGCACCGGCATCAAGGAGGCGATGTTCCTCTTCCGCGGCCCAAACAGGTTAACACCGTGATTTCTTTTTCTCAGGAGAAAAAGAAACAAAAAGAGCTTCTCACACGAGAAGCTCTTTGTTTACGAAATTCTTTTGCTACTTTTCTATTCAGATAAGTAAAGAGGATTACTTCACAATCACCGTGCCGGCTTTGCCGGCGAGCGCGTCGACCGCTTTGTCGAGCGAGGTGATGATGGCTTTGCGACCTGCTTTGCTGTTGGCGAACTTCACCGCGGCCTGAATCTTCGGCAGCATGGAGCCGGGTGCGAAATGTCCTTCGCTGATGTACTGCTCCGCCTCGGCAACCGAGATGGTTGAAAGCCGCTTCTCATTCGGCTTGCCATAGTTGAGGCGAACCTGCTCAACTGCGGAGAGCACCAGCAGCGCGTCCGCATCGA
>JBDKRF010000299.1:0-1535 GCA_039683525.1 Clostridiaceae bacterium | reverse complement strand
GCGCTGGAGGAACAGTTGGACACGCTGACATTTCCGCAGGATGTGGAACGCGCATTCTCGCTGTATATGCGCGCCTATGCGGAGCGCGAGAACGCCTATTTCTCGATCGAGAGCGGGCAGCGGCGTGACAAGGCCTGGGTTTCGCCAACGCTAGAGGAGTTTATTTCCCGACCGGACGAGGGCGGTTATGCCGCGGTTGCGCTGCGCTTTATCCGTGCGGCACGCGGGGGACAGCCCTGCCGCATGGTGCTCTCGGTGCCGAACAACGGCGCGATTCAGGGGCTTGCCGACGACGATGTGGTAGAGGTTACCTGCCGGATCGACCAAGACGGTGCGCACCCCGTGCCAATCGGTGAGATCAGCGCGTTTCAACTGCAACAACTCCAGCGCATCAAGAGCTTTGAGCGCGGAACCATCCGCGCCATTCTTGAGCGGGACGAGGCGGAGGCAGCGCGTGCGCTGTATCTGCATCCGCTGGTCAACGATCTGCAGATCGCAGCGGATTTATCTGCCGCCTTCTTTCGGCAGTATCAGCAGTATCTCGATATGGATCTTCGATAAGAAGCATCCGCGCCGGGCTGCGTCCGGCAATGGGATTTCAATAGGGAAAGTCTTCACATATGGCAGGATATGACGATGTATGATTTTAAAACATTTGCACAGATGAATCTGGATCTGCTCTTCAAGGGGTTTCAGCGCATGCCAAGCCCCGGCGAAGAGGTGTTTGCCGATACATTTTTGTTGCAGCTCGGCGGCGGGCCTCAGGTTTGCTCGCTTGTTCTGGATAAACTCGGCTGTCGCGTGCAGCTTGGAACCTTTCTGGGGGATGACGACTTGAGCAACATCAGCCGCACGCTGCTCGAAAAATACGGGTTCCGGAACGTTACAAACTTTCCGGTCGATCATCAGGAGCCCGTCGTTGTGACCTGCGTGTTTTCCTTCGACAACGACCGCGCGTTCCTCTCGCACAACACGCATGTCTACGAGAGCCTGCTGGATGGTCAGGTGGTCTATGACTTCCTGTCCGACGCAAAGATTGCCTTTGCGCCCGTCGGTCACCCGGACGTGACGAAACGCCTGCATGACGCCGGGGTCCGGATTGTTTACGACCGCGGTTGGAGCGACGATCTCTCCATTGACGACATGAAGGACTTTTTGCCGTTTGTGGATGTGTTTGCGCCAAACGATAAGGAAGCGATGAAGATTTCCGGCACGAACAGGCCGGAGGATGCGCTCCGCTTCCTCACGCGATATACCAAACACCCCGTCATTACGCTCGGAAAGGGTGGATGCGCCTACTTTGACGATGGAGCCGTGCAATACTTGCCCGCCATCGACGACTTCCACGCGGTGGACACCACCGGAGCAGGCGATAACTTCATGGCGGGCGTCATTTTCGGCATGGCACGCGGAGACTCCATTCGGGAGTGTTTGAGCCTCGGGAATCTCTTTGCCGGTCAATCCACGACCGCGGTTGGCTGCTATGGCGCAAAGATTACCCATGAGCTTATTGAAAAATATAAATAGCCGGGAGA
>JBDKRF010000298.1:0-8683 GCA_039683525.1 Clostridiaceae bacterium | reverse complement strand
CAGGGGGCGGATTTGTTTTAGATTGTTGCTTTTTTAGGAAAGCAACGAATCCGTGGGGATGTGCTCCTTCCGCGGTATAACTTCCGCCTCTTGCTATGCATGGGGCGGATTTTGTTTTGGATTGTTGCTTTTTTAGGAAAGCAACGAATCCGTGGGGATGTTGCTCCTTCCGCGGTATGACTTCCGCCTCTTGCTTCGGCAGAGGGCGGATTTTGTTTTGGATTGTTGCTTTTTTAGGAAAGCAACGAATCCGTGGGAATTCGCTCCTTCCGCGGTATAACTTCCGCCTCTTGCCATGCATGGGGCGGATTTATTTTGCTTGCTTCTTTTATAGAATAAAACGCATTGTATGGTCAAAAGCATACAAAGATACTGCCCTTGGTGGGATCGATTCTGCTCGCTTTATGCTATACTGTCGGTGTCACAACATACAATCAGCACATTTCACATAACGGTGTGCCGCCCGACCAATCTTTTGTTTCTGGAGGCGTTTATGGAGCAGGTTGACGTTCTCATCATTGGCGCCGCGACCGCGGGTAGTTATTTTGCGCGGAAACTAGCGGAGGCGGGGCACCGCGTGCTCATTCTTGAGCAGCAATCCAAGGAAAACCTTGGGCGCAGGCTGGATATCTTTCACGTCGCCAAGGACGATTTCGCACGCTTCTCACTGCCGCTGCCGGAAGAGGCGGACGATTTCGCGTTTGAATTTTCCGGCGGGCGAACCTTCTCCGCTTTCGACCGTTATCCGAAAAAGAACGTCGGCACCGTCGTCGGGATGCACATGCATCGCTATATCGCGCGGCTCAACCGCTGGGCGCAGGAGGCTGGCGCGGAGATTCGTTATCAGGCGACGTTTGTCGACTTTCTCTATGAGGACAATCGCATCACGGGCGCGGTGTATGAGCAGGATGGCGTTCGCCGCGAGGTGCAGGCATCGCTTGTTGCGGACTGCTCCGGCATCCCATCCGTTGCGCGCACGAAGCTGCCGGAAGGTTACGGCACGGAGAACTTCGCCATCCAAAAGGATGAGATGTTTTACGTGATCCTGCGCTATGTCGTCTACTACGACACAAAGGATTACGTCACCGGCACGCGTGGATGGACGTATTATAAGACATGGGAAGCGCCGGAGGGCAGCGCGGATAGCGCGATTCTCGGGGTCGGCGCCAACTTCTCGTTTGAAGAGGCAGAGGAGACATACGCGGCGTTTCAGCGTGCGGTCAAGCTCCCGCGGTATTCGGTCAAGCGCATCGAGCGCGGTACGACGCCGTACCGCCGCCCGCCGTACTCGTTTGTCGCGGACGGATTCCTCGTCTCCGGCGACGCGGCGTGTCTGACCAAGCCTTCCGCGGGCGAAGGAGTTACCGCGAGCATGGTGCAGCTGGAGATCGCGGCCGAGGAAGTCAACCGCCTGCTCAATGAGGGCGGCTATCTCACCCGCGCGCGGCTCTGGAACATCAACACGCGCTATATTGCCGCGCAGGGTAAGGCGTTTGCGGGGCAGCTCGCGACGCTGATCGGCGCGCTCTCAACCACGGCAAAGGAGAACGATTTTTTCTTCCGGCATGACGTGATCTTTAGCGATAAGACGTTTGCTTCTCTTGGACGCGGCGAACCGCTGACGTTCTCCTCCAAAGAGATGCTTCGTATGGTGCTTGTCCTGTTGCGGGGCATCATTACGGGAAAGGTGCGCGTGAGCACGATCCGCTCGCTCCTGCGCAGCATGAAAAACGGCGCGCAGGCGGAGCAACTCTACGCGGAATACCCCGCGAGCGAGGCGGACTTTGACGCATGGGTGCTCCGCGCGGAGAAGTTCTGGCGGGAATGCGGGAGCATGGCGGAGAATAAGGTTGGGTAATTCTGATGCATGAGTCTTTCTTCGAGCGTTTTAAGATTGGAAAAAACAAGGATATCCGATTGGCAGCGCTTTCCAAGCTGATTCCATTCAGTATTTTCAGTATATGCATGCTCATGCTTTACACCAGCGGTCTCGTTCATCGGTTCCCGCATGCATTCGCGGTGGACAATCAGGAGCGGGTGTATCTTTTGTATGCCGAAGGCGGGTATTGCGCGGCGGAGAATGGCATTATCAAAGTATTGCCGAAGTTCGAGGGAGCAAGTACGATTTCCATTTCGGATGACAATCTGCTTTCCTATGCCCAGAATGATCAGATCACGGTGTACGACATCGACCAAAGCGACCCCGCAATGGGCAAGCTCAAGGAGATCGACCGGTATACCACGACCGACAAAGATGCGCTCTTCGCATCCCGCCGTTTGCGTAATGGCGACGAGCAAAACGGCGTCACATATGGCTATGATCACAGCTTCGTCTCGTTTCAAATTACGCGAACAAAAGCCGGCGAAACAAGCTTGCTTTACCGGATGCCGACTCTGGATGTGATTTGGAATCTGCTGGTGATGGCATATATTCCGCTGATGATTTTTAGCATATTGAGAGCGGTCTTACATCACGCACGTGTGTTGATTGATCAGCAGAATAAAATCAGCGATTGAAATCAAATCTAGCGGAAGATCGTTTCCAAAGAATGTCATTCGTCATAGAGAGCATCACTTGTAACAGCAAGGACGAACAGAACAATGGATAGACCAAACGACGGAACAACCCAAAATCGATGGCTGGCGACCAGAGTCGTTGACCTTGGCAAATTACCGATGAAGTTCTTTCTGATTTGGGGACTTTATTCCGTTGTCGCGATCATCGCGATTATGACGTTTGTCACGGCGTTCTCCTCAGGCGTCGTATTTGGCGTTCCAGCCGATTTCGCGGTGGACAATGAAGAGCGCATCTATCTGAGTTACAACAGCGGTGTTTATGTAGTAATAGAAGGAAAGTTTTATGCGATATGGCCACCGAACAGAGATGGCGGAGCACTCTCCGTTTCCGAGGACGATATGCTCACGATCGCGAATGGCGCTGAAATACGAGTTGCGGACTTGACCCGAAGTGATCTAAAGTCCGGACGGCTGGAGATCGTCAAGTCTGTTTTTGCGCCAAATAATGTTCTGTATTCCATCGGTTTGGAGCATCATGAAACCGACCCGCAGAACGGCATCACTTACCGCTACAAGGGAAATTTTTTCTATTACGAAATCTACCGCGAGGGAAATGGAACATCCATACTATTCTTCTCAATGCCGCAGGCGGATCGCGCATGGACGCTCGCGGCTAGGATCGGATTTGTTATGTGGTTTCCATATGTGCTCAGCGCGATTTTGCGCTGGAACGCTTACTTCAGGCGGCACCCGGAATACACCAAAGAAGCACCGTATCTCTGGAAGAAGCGCAAAAACTAATCAAGAGAAGTTTTTTCCCTCGCAGCCATCTGCGGGGGATTTTTTTGCGCAAATTTCCTCTTGCGTTGGCTATTCTTCGTGTTATAATTGAATCAATCAACAAATCGTTTAATTATAAATGTTTTATCTGACCAATATCCAACCAAAGGAAACCGAATATGCGAAACAGACTCGACGAACAGATGATCCTCGATGCGGCGCTCAAGGTGTTTTCCCGCTACGGATACAAGAAATCCACGCTGGAGGACATCGCGGGCGAACTCAATATGACCAACACCGCGATGTATGCCTACGCCACGAGCAAGCGCGATCTCTACGAGCAAACGGTCTCGTATGTGATGAAGCGCTGGCAGTCGGGTGTGGAGCAGGCGGTGAGCGTGAAAACAACCGCGCAGGAGAAGATGGCGGCGCTGTGCGAGAGTGCGTTGTTTTATCTGGCGCAGGATGTGGAGTTTTGCGCGCTGCTCAGGAGCGATCCGCAGATTTTCCCGATGTTCCCGACGGTCGATCCCTTCGAGGAGATCAACCGCGATTCTGTACGGATGATCGAGCGCGTGCTCACGTTCGGGCAGGAGACGGGGGAGTTTCGCGCGGTGGACGCACCTGCCGTCAGCGAGGTGCTGTTTTCGATCTATAAGAACTTCATCATCCACACGTATATCAACAGCGAAGAGGACTACACCAGCCGCTATCTGCCCATCACGATGGAACTGATTTTAAACGGGATCAAGAGAGTGTGATTGCGCGCTGCGCGCGCACTTTGGCGAGAATTCTAGAAACCCCTACCAGCTGAATGAAGGAGGGTTATTGTGAAAAGTTTGATGCAGTTTTTGAGCAAACTTGAAGAGAAGAAAATCTTCTACAAACTAAACAAGATTAGAGAAAGCATTCTTGTTGAGATCGCTGTTCCTGGCGAGAGATGGGAAGTTGAGTTTTTCGAGAATGGCGAAGTACAAGTCGAACGATTCTTTAGTGATGGAGAAATATCAGGTGAGGAATCGCTCAAATTGCTTTTTAGTCAGTTTTCTGATTAATAGCTTTACTCACAAAGGCACATCGAGAGAAAAACACTCTCTCCAAATAAAAAATCACATATCTGAAAGGAGCACATCATCATGGTCAAGTATCTCTCGGAAGACTGGCGCAAAGAGGTAGAGGCGCGCTTGAGCGCGCAGCTCACCCCGGAAAAGATGAACAACCTCACCTCCTCGATGAACAATCTCTACCTCAACTGTCCCGACGGCAAGAGCCACTATTTCTTCGTCGGCTTTGCGGACGGCAAGGTGGACAGCGTGCAGGTGGGCGAGGGCGAAGGCCCGAAGGCGGAGTTTGTGATCTCCGGCGAATACGAAACCTTCGCCAAGATCTCCCGCGCGGAGCTTGGCGCACAAAAGGCGCTGATGGGCGGACTTCTCAAGCTCAAGGGCAACATGGTTAAGGCGTTGAAGCTCGCTTCGTTGAGCGATCGCCTCAACAAGATCATCGCGACGATCGAAACCGAGTTTTGAGGAGGGATAGCAAATGTTTGACAAGACAAGCCCGTTTTATATCGATTTTCCCGGCCGCATCAAGGCGATTCAGGCTGAGATGGCGAAGGAAAAGATTGACCTGTATTTAGGCTCGCGCCTGCGCACGATGAGCTGGACGACGGACGCGTTCTTCCCCTGGCGCAGCTTTATCGTCATCCCGGCGGAAGGGCTGCCGACGGCGTTTACGTTCGTCATCGACGCGGCCCGCGCGGCGGACGACAGCTGGCTGGACGAGGATCACGTGATGGGCTTTGCCCCCATGGGCGGGCAGGATCAGATCACGCAGATCTCCGACATGATCAAGGAATACCTCCCGCGTGGCGGCAGAGTTGGCGTCGAAGCCGGCATGAGCAACTACCTGCCGGAAGGCTACCTGACCTATTACGAATACAAAGCGTTTGAGGCGGCGCTGCCGGACTGCACGCTCGTCAATGCGCATCCCCTCGTCGACCGCCTGCAGATGATCAAGGACATCGGCACCATCAACCGCTTCCGCGAGGCCTCCCGCATCGTGGATGTAGGTCACGAGGCAGTGCTCGCCGCCATCAAAAACGGCGGCTGGAAGGGTATGACCGAGACCGAGATCGGTGGACTTGCGGGCTATGCCATGCGCAAGGCGGGCAGCACGTTTGAGTGGTCGTTCACCGGCGGCAACGAAATCGCCGCGGGTTACCGCACCGGCCTTGCGGGCGGTGCCTGCACACCCGCCACCGCGAAAAAGATCGAGGCGGGTGAGCCGCTGATGGTCGATATCCACGCGCTGTTCGGCCTTGCCTGCGGCGACCACAGCCATAACTACCTGATTGCCCCCGCGAGCGACCGCCAGCTCTGGCACGCGAAGAACTTTGTGGATATGGTGGCGCTGACGCTCAAGACGTATCGCGCGGGCATCTCGCCCTCCTCGCTGGCGGCTGAAATGATGGATTTTGCGGAGTCGCGCGGGTTTGCGGACTTCATGGTGCCCGGCTTTGAGCACGGCATCGGCATGCTTGGCGACGAGTGGAGAATCGGCAAACACGACGGCCCGTTCCCGTACTGGACCGATCCGGATCACGAGTATCTGGAAAACGAAGTGCTCATCTGCGCGATGCAGTATGCCTGCCCGGACGAGAACATCGGTTTCCGCTATGAAAACCCGATTCTGCTCACCAAAGGCGGCTGCGAGTACATGAGCAAGTTCCCGCTTGCAATCGAAGTGATCGAGTAAGCAGGGATCAAACGCAACATAAAGGACGGGTTACCCCGTCCTTTTTTTGATACCGTAAATAAAGAAAAGGACGGAGCGCAACCCCGTCCATAAGAAAATCAATATTCTAGCTTCTCGATCTTCGCCCAGCCGCCGTAGCGTTCGCCGGAGCTGACCGGCTTTTCATCCAGTGCGATCAACTCGGAGACCGTTACGAGTTGATATCCCTGACTGATGAGATCGGGCACGATGCGCTCAATCGCATCCGCCGTGAAGTCGTAGATATCGTGAAAGAGTAGTATTGCGCCGTCCGCCGCGTAGTCGAAGGTATTGCGATAGATCTTGTCTGCGTCCTTGATGCTCCAGTCGTGCGAGCTACCCGACCAGAGGATCATCGTATAGCCCATATCCTTTGAAACCGCCTCAATATCGCCGTTGATGGCGGCATACGGTGGGCGGAAGAGGGTCATGTGATAGTTGAAGGTGGTGACCATCGCTTCGTCCGTCTTCTCTAGGCTGTCGACCAATGCGGACTTGGGATAGTTTGTAAAGTTGCTGTGTCCCCAGGTGTGGCTTCCGATTTCGCAGCCGAGGGAGATCGCGCGGGCGATCACCTCTGTGCGGTCCGCAATGCGTTTGCCGATGACGAAGAATGTGGCTTTGGAGTGATACTGCTCCAGAACATCCAAAATGCGATTCGTATTCTGGTTGCTGGGGCCGTCGTCAAACGTCAGCGCGATAATCTTCTTCTCAGGATCGATTGCAAGGGAGGCCATTGCTGCGTCAATGTCTCCGTCTGCGGGCGGGTGCGCCACCAGGAAAGCGCGTCTGCTTTGGGTTACCTGCCAGGCGCGCAGCGCGCGTCCGGTCGGCTCCGGCGAGGGAGATGGCGATGGTGTCATGATTGGCGTGGGAGCGGGTGTTTCAACCGCCACAACAACCGGGGCAATCGACGCCATGGTGGGGGCGGGGGTCACAGCGACCGGAGCCGCAGCGGGTGCGCAGGCAATCAATGCCGCGCCAAACAGGACAAAAGCTGACAGCAAGGTAACGCGTTTGAACAACATACCGATTCCTTTTCAAAACAACCCGGGCGATTTTTGACTCTTTGTCAACGACATGGCGGGGCATTTGCGCCAGCCGATACGAACGCTACAACTCTATCACAAGGGTAAAATGTTTGTCAATGCGACGAAACCCGCGCAAGGAACAAACCTATTACATCGAATTGTGTTATTTATCTATATGTGACGTGATAAAGATGATATGATAGTGTTGTCATGATGTATGCGTACGGGCTAGGGGAAAATATCGTTCTCAAACAGTCATCAAACCGGATGGGAAAGTGCGCGCTGTCGCGTAGATATCGAGTTGTTA
The DNA here is from genome assembly GCA_039683525.1 of Clostridiaceae bacterium. Taxonomy (GTDB): domain Bacteria; phylum Bacillota; class Clostridia; order Christensenellales; family CAG-138; genus UBA7703. The sequence continues at coordinate 1,273 of JBDKRF010000298.1, read as the reverse complement.
TGTTTGGGATTGAAGTCATGGGGGTGGATCTATGCAGATTGCCTTGAATCTGGTTCTAAACACCACTCTTCTGCTGTCTATTTGCATTATCTTCAATTTATTCTATCAAAAACTGAATGGACAGAGCGTCTGGTACCGCGTACTCGGTGGTATTGCGCTCGGCATTGCCGGAATTGCCATTATGACCATCGCGATCCGGCTGCCGAACAGTGTCATATTTGACACCAGATCGATTTTATTGTGTGTATCCGGGTTGTTTTATGGCGTGATTCCGACCGCAATCGCGGCGGTGATCATCGCGCTGTATCGCCTTTATCTCGGTGGTCCGGGTGTGCTGATGGGGGTTGCCGTAACGCTCGCCTCCGCCGCAATCGGTATCATCTGGCGCGCGGTACGCAAGAACCCCGAGAAGTTGCGTACTTCCGAGTTCTATCTCTTCGGATTATTGACGCATATTGTGATGGTATTCAGTATGCTACTATTGCCGCAGGAGAGTATCTTGTCCACCATGCGAGTTATGATCATACCCGTGCTGGCGATCTATCCACTGGGTACGCTTGCGATGTGCTGGATTATCACGTATGAGCGCAGGAACCTGCGAACGGAGAAGCTGCTCAATGAGAGCGAAATTCGCTTTGAGAAGGTTTGCGAGCAGGCACCGGTCGGCATCATCGTGGGAAGCGATATAGCCGCGTACTATGTCAACACCGCGTATGCCAACATACTCGGCATGACGAAGACGGAAATCATGCGCTTGAATTGGAAAACATACACGCACCCGGACGATCTGGATAAAGATTATAAGATGTTTCAACAGATGATGCGTGGTGAAATCGACCGCTACGACTTGGTGAAGCGCTACATCCGCTCAAATGGCGAAGTGGTTCGTGCGCATATTTATGTCGCAATTCTCGACCGCGCGGAGCCAAACAAAAAGAGCGATTATATCTGCATCGCACAGGATATTACGGGAGAATTCGCGCGCGAGCAGGAACTGCAGGATAGCGAGCGGAGGCACCGCGAGACCTCCAGTTTCCTGAGTGCGCTGCTGAACTCTATCCCGGATCATATCTTCTATAAGAATGAGAATGGTGTCTATATGGGCGCAAACCGTGCGTTTGAGCTGGCCTCCGGCATACCCAGAGAGCGGCTGGTCGGGAAAACGGACTTTGAGCTGTATGATCGGGAAACGGCGATGACCTTTGTGGAGAAGGACAGTCAGGTGCTTACGCAGAATCAGGAAGTCCGAAGCGAGGAGACCATTGGTTTTCCG
>JBDKRF010000297.1:0-19156 GCA_039683525.1 Clostridiaceae bacterium | reverse complement strand
AAAGCCTGGAGATCATGCGCTGCCAGGTCACTTTGGTGCCGTCCGTCGTAATTCCGTGCAGGTCAAACACGTTTTTCGCCTGCATCGCGTCGCGCGGGCCCATCATGGCGCCCATCGGGGGCACCTTTGCCACGTCTCCGCTATAACCAAAGGAACCGTGGAGCGAGTTTTGCAGCATCGTCATGGGATGCAGCTTCGCTACCTTCGCAGGCTGGCGCATGTATTCTTCCAGCGAGTCGCAATACCAGTCCTCCACGGGATCGATGAATGCGAGATGCCCCGGCCAGCCCGGGCCGGAATAGATCGCGTCCGCCTCGCCGTCGTCTTCCAAGCGCTTGGAGTAACTATCCACCGTCTCGTTGGAGAAATAGACGAAGTTTTCCATCTTGAAGCCCAGCGACGGGTCGAGCTGGGAGATGCAAAAGCGCATAAACGCGTTGCCAAAGCCCGATTCATAGCTCAGCGGCGCTATGTTGCCGTCCTCATCCGCCCACTCGTCCATCATGTAAAACTTCACGTTGCGGCAGTTGACTTTGCAGCTGTTGAGCATATACGCGAGTTTGCGATAGGTCGTGCAGGGATTCGGCATGATGAGCACAACCTTTTTATCGTAACGATCCGAATCCAGAATGCGGTTAAACATATCGGTGAGCATGATCATCTCAAACTCTTCGTTGCGAATGACGTCCAGATGCACATTTGGATTTCTGGGGTGCACATGGTTCATCGCCGCTATGTCTTCACGCGTGATTGCGCGCACGCGAGTCAGCTCCGCTTCGTCGCGATACGGCACCCACGCGCCGGGCTTTTGTTGGAAGGTTCCCATGGTATTGTTACTCACTTTCTCTTCTTTTCAATGATTGATATCTACCCGCCGGAGTATAACCCCGACCGGCAATCGTCTTCTTATAACGCGGACTTGTCCGACAGGCGCATAACCGTATCCAACGCGCAGTCGACCAGTTTTCGTCCGAACGCGACGTCCAGCATGGATGTGTCCGCTTCGTAGCCGCCCTCGCTCATGCCTTGAGGCGTGATCAGATAGCCCGGCATGCAGCCGTTTGCCAGCGTGTTGACCACCACCATCGGATATCCCGCCATGGCTTTGAGGTAGAGCGCGTATTCGACAAACGCTTCCCCTGGTAGTCCGATCACGCAGCAGGAGCCGATGCGAAACGCCTGTATCTCAGCCGGTCGCTCATCCCGCAGCAGCTCAATCTGTACGCCGCGGTTCTGCATCCGCACATAGCCCAGCTGATCCTCCGAACCAAGCAGCTTTAAGTTTGCGTTTTGCCAGAGGTAATATTCGTCGCGATTCGTTGAGGTACCGTAACGCGCATAGAGGTCTTCGTATACCGCGCGGTCTCTTGCGACGCGCTTTTCCAACTCCGCTTCCTCGCCAAAGGCGCGGATGATCGGCTCTACGCTGGAGCTTGCGACTGCGAGGGAAATGTCATCGCGGTATTCTCCGCGCTCAACCACGCGCCAGGCCGCTTGCCCCAGCAGCACGCCCACACGCTCCGCCTCGTCAAACGATTCCCCCGTGCGATAGTAGCGGCTGGATTGATTGCCGGAAGCGCCCTGCGCAAAGCCGAAAACGGCGTCCAGCGCGTGTTTTTGTATCTCCTGACGGAAATATCCGGGGTAGTCCGCCGTCACAACGTCGCTCCACTCGTGAATAAACGTCGGGTGCAGCGTGTAGTTCGCAAATACACCGCGCACGCTGCCGCTTTTGTCCTTCACGGAGAACACGCTCACCAGCGGGTCATGCGGGCCGCCGCGCATCGTTCTGTTTCCGCCAACGCCCTGCTCGGCACCGCAGATTTCGCACCCGCACGCGAGCGTTGCTTCAAAGCAGCTGCTCTTCGCCTGCGCAACGATTCTCGTGATTCGCTCGATCAGCGCCTCCACATACGCACGCGGCTGCTCTTTTCCCGCTTCCAGACTCTCTACGTCGAGTCTACCCGCGGCCCAAGGGCCGGAATGCGTGTGCGAGCACGAGATCATCAAGTGATCCGCTTTCAGTCCGCAGACCGCCTCGACACGTCTGCGCACCTCTGTTACATGACGCTTTGAGAAAAACAGCAGATCCAGCGTCACCATACAGAGTTCCGTTTTGCTATCTGCAAGATAAAGACACGCTGCAAACAACGGATCGTGTACGCCGGTGTTGTTTCGCGGATAATGCGGATATCCCGCCAATTCCAACCCCTGATCGGGCGAAATATCAATCTGCGCGACTCCCGCTTTTAACATAGTTCCTTCTTTCCCCTTTCCACGCGAGCAGTTGCCTTAAGCAGGCTGCCCGCCAATCCATTCCCCATTTTTCCAAACGCCGTAAAGATGCATGTTGTCGTCCACCAGCACGAGATCCGCGCGCTTGCCCGGGGCAATGCTTCCAACCTCGCTGTCCAGCCCGACTGCTCTCGCGGGGTTCAGGCTCGCCAGGCGAAACGCCTGATGAACATCAATCCCCGCATGGCGCATCATATTGCGGCAGGCGACGTCCATCGTCAGCTTGCTGCCGCAAAGCCCTCCGTTCGCGTCAAACAGCAAGTCCTGAATGTGTCGTAAGTTCTCCGGCGGCTGCTCACTCGATACAAAACTATCCGTAATCAGGATGACGCGATCGTCTCCCTTGATGCGGTGGATGAGCCGCAGCATATCGGGATGCACGTGGATGCCGCAAGAATCGCAAATCACCTCGGCGTACATGTCCGGGTCATAGAAGCAGGCTTCGTCCGGCCCGCAGGCACGCGTGCCGCCAACATCGCAGGGCGCACCCGTTGCGTTGGTGCAATGCGTTTGAATGATGAGGTCGTACTGCTTGAGCTGTGCAATTTGCGTGGGCGTGGCCTCGCTGTGCCCAACGGCGAACCGTACGTTATTGTTGGCAGCTTTCGCCGCCTGCACAAACGAGGCAACGCCCTCTCTCTCTGGCGCAACTGCCCAAACCAATACATCTTCTCCCATGGCCTGAATCAGCGCGTTCGCCTCGGTGGGGTCAATATGCCCACGCCACTTGTTTTTCTCTGGCGAAGCGCCGTATTTCGGGTTCATATAGGGCCCTTCCATGTAGATGCCGCCGATCGCGGGCGCGCTGCCTAGCCGCATCGCGTCCTGAATCCGGCGAATCGCCGCAATCATCTCTTCGTAGGAAAGGTTGTAGTAGAGCGTTGCCAATACCGTCGTCTCTCCGTGCGCGAGGAAATGCGCCGCGGCACGTTCGGGATCGGCGTCAAACATCAGTCCGTTTCCGCCGTGGCAATGGATATCGACAAATCCCGGGCCTACATATTTACCCTGTGCATCGAAAATCTCCGCACCACTTGGAATCTTCGTTTCGTCCATCTGGCCAAACGATACAATCCGGCCCTTGTTCGTCAGAATTGCTCCGTTGAAGAGAATTCCGTCCTCCAGCACCAGGTTTGCGTTGACGATGGCTTTCATGTTCTCACCTCTTGTACTGTTGATCTACTCCATAGCAGGTTGAATCAATCAATGCCTTACGCGCCGTGACCGGATTCCAGCTTTTGTTCCAGCGCGCGAAATCTCATATAATGTTCGTTTTCTTCATCGGCTTTTTCCGATGGCATGCTCACTCTAGAAAAGCATATCTGAGGCAGATCTTCCTTGTGGTACAGACCCACGCCCAGTCCCGCCAGAATCGCAGCTCCAATTCCGGCTGTTTCCGTTTCGTTCGGAATGTAGACCGGTATGTTGAGACCATCCGCAAACAGTTGCCGCCAGAGAGCGCTCTTGACCCCGCCGCCAAAGAGAACGAGCCGTTTTGTCCTGCTGCCGGATTTCATCGACTCCAATATTTCGCGAATCTGGTAGACGACGCCGCGCATGACAGCCAGCGCGAGGTCTCCCCGCTCGGCAGCCAGCGTAACGTTGTAAAAACACCCAGTCGAAGCAGAGTCAAACCGCGGAAATCCCGGCCCGCAAAGATACGGCAAAAATTGAACAACGCTGCCCTTTTCTCGTGCGCATTGTGCTTCGCGATTGATCGCATCGTAGGTCTTCTCCTGATAGATGCTATCCCGCAGCCAGCGGAGGCTTGCGCCCGCGGCGCCCGCGACGCTCTCGCTGACCCAATCGCCGGAAAAAACGTAGGGCGACCAGCCGACATGCATGCCTTCTTCCGGCGAAAACCGGTCGGAGAGCTTGCAGACCGCGGCAGCCGTTCCCAGCGAAACCGTCACCACATCAGGCGCGAGCCCCGCGCCAAGCGAGGCACAGCGCTGATCCTGCGCACCAACGCAGACGACGCAATCGTCGGATAATCCCAGTTGCGCCGCAACCTCCGGCAAGACTTTTCCAGCGATACTGCCGCTTGGCAGAATTTGCGGTAGCTTTCGTTCCGGAATTCCATATCGCTCCAACGTCGGTTTGTGCCAGCAACCTGCTCTCATATCGTATAGCAACGTGCCGGACGCCATGGAGGGGTCCGTGATCGCGCGGCCTGTCAGTTTCGCGGTCAAAAAATCCAACGGCATCAAAAACCGATCCGCAGCTTGAAAAATCTCCAGCTGGTGCTTCTTTAACCAGAGTAGCTTTGGCAGCGTGTAGGTTGCGGCGATTCGCTTGCCCGTGCGCAGAAACGTCTCCTCCTGCCCAAGCTCGCGGATCAGCCGTTGTTCCTCTTCCTCCGCGCGCGTATCCATCCAGCTTAGAGCGCTTCTCAGCGGTTGAAAGTCTCGATCGACCGGCACGATGCTGATCCCCTGGGAGCTGATGCTCAGCGCCGTGATTTGCCGGCCATCAATCCCGGCTTTCGCGATGGCGGCCTGCATGGTGCGACAGGCGATCTCCCACCAAAGGGTTGCGTCCTGCTCATACCAATTTGGCTTTGGCGTCATCAGGCCATACTCGACATAATCCGCGCCCAGAAGATGCAGGGCGTCGTCAAACACCATGCTGCGGCAGCCGGTCGTGCCGAGATCAATCGCCATCAAATACGCCATGCAATCATCCTTTTGTGCGGTCTGTTGCCTGCCGGTGCGCAGGTGTTATTTGGAAAACGCATATTCCGCGCGGCCTGTGTCCTCGTCGTAGTTCAGCATCGTAAAATGGAATCCCGCGGCTTGTGCAATCGCATCCATAACCGAGGTCGTGGTCAAATCATACCAGCGGGAGACCGTTCTTCCGCTCGCCTTGATGTGGCTCACCGCCGGGCACGCGCGGATGAACACATGCAGTCCTTCGCCCTCGCGCACGGTCTTTAGCACGTCCTGTGCTTCCTCTGCCGCATAGATATTCCGGAGGTACTCCTCCAGCGGGCCGATCCCTTCCGCCTTTATCCGCTCGATCATCGGCGCGAAATATGCCAGCGCGTATTCCCGCAGATAACGATCCACCGCCTCGTTGCCAAAGCGCGTCCCTACATACTCGACGCCGGCATTCATGGAAAGATGAAAATCCTTATGAAAATAGCGGTTGTCGCTCGCGCTTCTGTGCATCACGCGCGTCTTTGGGGACACCTTCAGGGTATCTTTGAACTTCGAGGGATCGTAGATCAGCAGTTCGCAGTTGGCTTCGCCGCACCCCGTAAAGTTGTAGACGTATTTCAGCCCGTACTGCTCCACCGTGCGCCGGTAGAGGTCGCAGTGGCTGCAATAGTCGTGATATGGCGTCATGTGCCGGATGGCAAGTAGCCTCCCCTTCGACGGGCAATGGCGCATGCGGCAAAGATACCAGCCGTTCTCTTCGTCGAGGTAGAGGTCAAAGTCCGCAGCCTCTTCGTTGAGCGTATGCGTCCAGTAGTTCCAGCAGCCGACGATGCCGTTTTTGCTGAGTTCTTCCTCCAGCAAATGCGTAGGCCCGTTTTTCTTGGGATCAAACAGGTCTTCCCAATACCGGTGCACCTCCTCTACGCCATAGTTTTCTTCCAGAAACGTAAAGAGTGTGCTATAGGACGGGATAAACTCCGTACAGGAAATCATAGGAAGTCCCCTTCTTGTATCAAACGAATTTGTGGCGTTTCGTCACCAGTCGACTTTGACTTTGCAGATGATCTTCTTGACGGACTCGCTGCCCGCGCGGTTGGCGGGGCAATGTGCGTCCTGCGGGAACAGCACAAGAAACTGGCCTTTTTGGAGTAAAACCGCGGTTTCGTCTCCCTCCGGTCTGGTCAATAGCGCCTCGATGGATGGATCATACGGCTTGTCGATCCTGCGAAGCCGTTCCGTCGGCTTGACGTAGATCAGCTCCTCGCCTTCCACCATGTACATCACGTCGATAAACGAGCGATGCGCTTCGAGTAAGCTCTCTGCGCCAAATTCCTTGGGCGCATATGCGTTTTTGAGTAGAAAGAGCTTGTCCGGAACGATCTCCGTTTTTCCAGTTACGTAAGGGTCAAGCGTAACCGTTCTTATCGCATAAAACGCCTCGCGCAATCCTTCGGAAATCGCTTCATACTGCGCCGCGTGCTCCAGTAAGTCGAGAATCATAAAAGTATCCCTTTCGAAAGCTTCCGCTTACAGCTCGCCCATCTGCTTGAGAAACGCGGTCACCTTTTCGTGATACGCGGCCTGCGGCAGCGTTTCATAATCCATATGGAACGTGCCATCATAGCCAAGATCGTTCATCGCGTAGGTAAATGCTCCCAGCACGCTGCCGCTCTCCACAAACAGATCGCGCAGACCGACGATCGCGTCCAGACACGCGGTCGCTTCGGCAAAGCGGCCTTTGTCGAGGAATGCATACATCTTCTTCGCGGTCTTCGGCGCGCAGGCAAACATGCCGTCGAGGTTTTTGTTGATGCCATACTGATACGCGACATCGAATGTGTCCAGATCGCTGTAGACGATGTCAAACGATTCCGGCTTTTCAGGGCTATTGAGAAGCAGGCGCGCCGTGACCAGATTGCCCGTCTTGATGCCGCGAATGTTTGGGTGTTTCCAGAGCTTCATCACCGTCTCCGGCATGGTGCGCGTCTTGGTCACTACCGCGAGATCATACAGGTAGACCGGGAACTTGCTAGCATCCGCCAGCGCGGTGTAAAACTTGACCACCTGAGACTGATTCATCGCGTTATAGTACGGAACCGTGGAGACCACGCCGTCGATGCGCAGATCCTTGAGCGCATCCACGCGATCCAGCACGCGGCTGATGCAGGTGTCCATCACGCCGACCAGAACCGGCGCCTGGCCTTTTGCCGCCTCTACGCCGTTGCGCGCGACGCCCGCATAAACGCTGTTTCGGATATACGGCTCAATGCCCATCGAGCCCATCACGAGCAAGCCGGAAGTGCCAGCTTGAATCTGATCCTGAATCTGCTTCGTAAAGCTCTCGCAAAGAAGGTTTCCCTTCTCATCCAACGGTGTACCCAGCGCCGTAAAAAAACCTTGTTTCATTCTCATTTCCTCCATTCATACGTAGCGCGAACCCGCTTGATTCGCGGTGTTCCACACGCGCATTTTGCGCATAAAGCGACTTGATATTGCACGACGCCGGATAGATTCCGCGCCGTTAGGTCTTCCCCTGTTTCTACCCGTTGCCAGTCTGTGGTGAGTATTCCCGTTTCGCTGCTTGCCGCGCGGACGGAAATCTCCACCCAGCTGGTCGAGGTGCACTCGCCCTCCCAGATGATGCCGGTTAAAACCGTTCCCTCCGGCAAGCACTTCATCTCGGACGTGTACCGTTCCCGATCGCCTCGATCGAGGATGTTGCCGGGATCGACCGTCGTCATGCCGTGCGGGCCGACCGTCGGCAGCACGGTCTTGCGGTCTTCCGAGAGCCCGTCCGGGCCACCCCAGAAGATATAGGAATGTGAGCAGTGGTTGCCGTATTCCTTGTGACAGGCGACGGCGAGGTCGGTATATCCATCCCCGTTGAAATCGCCAGACACGCAACCGGAGCCGGAGTGGTTAAACAGATACTGCACATTCTTGATGCTGTATTCGCCGTGATCGCCTTTGTATAGGTAAGAAAGCAAATCTCTCGTGCGACCGTTGTTATAGGACGTCGCGTAAATATCGAGGCTTCCGTTGCCGTTGTAGTCGCCAACGGTGACCGCGTTTGCGCAGGAGACGGGCAGCTGCATTCTGCGGTTTTCGCGATAGCCTTCGGGCCCACCCCAATATACGGTGACATACGATTCATACCGTACGTTCTTCTTCGTGGACTGATGGCTCGCGAGGATCAAATCCGGCCAGCCGTTTCCGTTGAGATCGGCGACATTTGCCGAGGAAACGCCGTCGGTAAGCAGCGTCGTCATTCGCTTGGTTGAGAACCCTTCCGGCCCGCCCCAGAGGATGAAACAACGCGGGCCCGTGATCTCGGAGATAAGCAGATCCGGCCAGCCGTCGCAATCAAAATCCGCGGAGAGCATCCAGCGCACCTGACCAAACTCGGTGGTCACCGCGCGCTCCTCCAGCGGAACGCTCATGTAGACGTCCTGCCCCTCGCCGTATTTCTCCGGCCGATAGGAGCCGTCGTCCGGGCCAAGCACAACGCGGGAAATATTCTCTTTCGAGTAACCCTTCTCGCTGCCGTGAAAAATCAGAATTTCGCGATTGCAGAATCCGCCGAACGCGATATCCAGATAGCCGGATTTGCGAAAATCGCCAATCGCGGAGCCGGAACAGTGCAGCGTAGGAAAGACAACCTTCTTCTCTTCGCTGAATCCCGCTTCACTCTGCCGATAGAGATAACAGCCGTCATCGAGATGCAGCGCGTCCTCAAAGCAGTTGCAGACCAGCACATCGACCTTGCCCGTGTCAAAAAAGTCGCACATGGCTCCATCCACCGCGGAATGCGCGGGATACTCCAGCCTGCGCTCCGGCAGATAACCATCCTTACCGCCCAGATAGATGAACACATGCTCGGCGCCCTGCGCGCGGTTGAGTTCGTGGTTAAGGGAAACGATGGTGTCCTGCGTTTTGCTCCCGTTCGGTCTGCCGGCAAGAACGCGCATGCAGTCCCCCGCCGGAATCGAAAAAACCTCTTTCGCCGTACCGTCCGGCGCAAAACGGAACGCGGGCGAGAGCGTTTCGCGCTCAATCCGTTCTCCGCTGCGGCAGACAATCAGTGTTTTTCCGTCCAGATCGGCACTGGTCACGTTGATCGCGCCTTTGACGGGCAGGCGAGTGACGCACTGCTCCGAAAAGCCGTCTTTTCCGCCGAGATAAACCTTGCAATCCTGCACCTGATCGCGATCCGTAAAGACCGCGAACGCCAGATCGTCAAACCCGTTACCGGTAAAGTCCGCCGAGACGACAGCCACCGCGTTGGGGCAGTGCAGCGAGAACGCACGCGAAAGCTTTCGCTCCGTCGAGCAGGCGTAAAATACGGCTTCGTCTCCTTCGCGGCTAAAGAGATATTGCTTTTGATCGACGGTGACGACGCAGGGCCGCCACTGCAGATAGGCATGAATCTGTCCCGCCGTTGTGCTGCCTTCGCCTTCTTTGACGATTGCCGCCGCCTGATTGATCCAGACGATGGTCGACATGTCGAATCCGTTCGCGCCGCCATACAACACGCCGGTTTTGCCTTCAACGTCCTTAAAATACAGATCGCAATAGCCGTCGCCATCCAAATCCGCGGCAACGATTACCTTTGCGTTCAGCGGATAGTCCGTAAAGCTCGCGGGACAGAACCCACGCTCTTCCTGAAAAAACACCCGCAATTTCTCATTGGAAAGAAATGCGATGTCTTTTCTTCCGTTGCCGTTGAAGTCCCCAACCGCAACGCCGACGCTCGACGGCGCTGGCAGTTCCATACGATAGCGCTCTGTGAGCCCTTCGGGCCCTCCGAAATAGAGAAATGCGGTGACGTCCGAGTGCGTTCCGTCATGTTGGCAGGCGACGACCAGATCGTCGTACCCGCTGCCGGACAAATCCGCAAACACGCCGTCATAGGTGCCGCCGGAGGGCAATTCCCGGCGCTCGGTGCTCTGTGGTAGCGATTCAAACACATAGAGCGGCGGGCGCTCATACATACTTTGACTGCACGCAAACAGCAGGTCGGCAAAGCCGTCTCCGTTGACGTCATACTGAAATATCCGCTGTAAAACGCCTTTCTTCGAGACATAGAGGTTCTGTCCGCCATTCTCCATGGTCCCTTTGGAAAAGCCCTCAAATCCTTCTGTGATCCAGTCCATCAATCTACCCTTTGCTTGCCTCGATCAGGCAATTCGATCCATTCTATTCTTTCACTTCATCCGCACAGGAGCATAAAAACGTTTTGTCACAGCTGCAATCGGCATAATGGCAGGCGACAAAATGATTCGTCTTTCCCTGCATCGGCAGAAGCTGCGGTTCCTTTTCTGCGCAGAGCGGCGTCGCTTTCGGGCAGCGCGGGTGAAAGCGGCATCCCGAAGGCGGATTGACCGGAGACGGTACATCGCCCTTGAGAATGATGCGGTTCTTCTTGGCTCCAATGATGGGAATCGGCACGGCGGAGAGCAGCGCCTCGGTGTACGGATGCGCCTTACAGTCGCAGAGCTCCTCCGCGGAGGCTAGCTCCATCACCTTACCAAGATACATGACCGCGATCCGGTCGGACATATACTGCACCACCGAGAGATCATGCGCGATGAAGAGGTATGTCAGGTCGTATTGCTGTTGCAGTTCGCGCATCAGGTTCATGATCTGCGCCTGAATGGAAACGTCCAGCGCGGAGACAGGCTCGTCACAAACGATGACCTCCGGGCCCATGGCAAGCGCTTTTGCGATGCAGATTCTCTGCCGCTGACCGCCGGAAAACTCGTGCGGAAAGCGATACATATAGTCCGGCTGAAGGTTGACCGTCTCCAGCATATGCGCAATCTTTTCCCGGCGCTGCGTCTTGTTGCCAAGGCCGTGGATGCGCATCGGCTCGTCAAACGCATTGTAGATGTTGATGCTGGGGTTGAGGGAGGCGTAAGGGTCCTGAAACACCATCTGCACGCGACGGCGCGCGGAGAAGCTCTCCGCCTTGCTCAGCGTCAGCAGGTCTTTCATCTCACCGTCTTCCTGACGCAGCAAAATCTTCCCGCCTGTGGGCTGATGCAGGCGCACAACGCACTTGCCCAGCGTCGTCTTTCCGCAGCCGGATTCGCCGACGATGCCGAGGGTCTCTCCCTTGTAAACATCGAGCGAAACATCGTCCACCGCCTTGACATAGCCCACGATCTTCTTAAACGTTCCGGCGGTGACAGGATAGTATTTTTGCAGGTGTTGCAGGCTCAAAAGCGGGTTAGCATTCTTTGACTCAATCATTTGCTTCGCCCTCCTTTGCATACAGGAAACAGCGCACACAGTGCCCGTCCAGCAGGATACGATCCTGCGGCAGGCCGCCAAGGCATTGCTCCGAGCAGTGGTCGCAGCGCTCGGCAAACTCGCAGTGATGAAACTCAATCGATGCATCCGGCGTAGAGCCCTTGATGGACACAAGCTTTTTATCCTTGCCGATGCCCAGCACGGGAACGGAGCGCATCAGCGCGCGCGTGTACGGATGCAGCGGAGAATTGAACACCTGCTCCAAAGTGCCGTATTCCACGACGCGGCCCATGTACATGACCGCAACGTCGTCGCAAGCTTCCGCCACAATGCCCATGTTGTGCGTAATGAGGATGACGGAGGTGCCGTGATCCTGCTGAACGCGCTTCATCAGCTCCAATATTTGCGCCTGAATAGTCACATCCAGCGCGGTGGTCGGCTCGTCCGCAATCAGAATGCCGGGGTTGCAGATCATAGCGATGCCGATCATCACGCGCTGGCGCATACCGCCGGAAAACTGATGCGGGTATTCGTCGTACCGCTGCTCCGGAATCGGGATGCCCAGGTCTTTGAGCATCTCGATCACGCGCGCACGGGCTGCTTTCTTGGAAAGATGCTCGTGCTGCAACAGGTTTTCCGAAATCTGCCGACCGATGGTATAGACGGGGTTCAACGCCGACATCGGGTCCTGGAATATCATGGAGATATCCGCGCCGCGAATGCCGCGGATTGTCCTGCTGTTTCTCTTACAGGAGGCGATCTCCACGGGCTTTTCGCCACCAAAGTATTCGATCGCGCCGTTCGTGATCCTGCCCGCCTTTGGCAAAAGCTGCATGATCGCGCGCGCGGTAACGCTCTTGCCGCAGCCGCTTTCGCCGACGATGCCGAGCGTTTTTCCGCGTTTGAGTGTAAAGCTGACATCGTTGACCGCGTGTACGGTTCGACGACCTACCTTGATTTTTACTTGCAGGTGCTTGACCCGCAAAATCTGATCTTGATTCATCCAGCACTCCCCCTTCTGTTATGTCGGATCCAGAACGTCCCGGAGTCCGTCCCCAAAGAAGTTGACGCCAAGGACAAACAGACAGATGCATACGCCGGGCGCAATCCACATCAACGGATAGTTTTGAATCACGTTCATGTTCCTCGCCGCGTTGATGATATTCCCCCAGGTCGGAATACTGGTCGGCACACCCATATTCAAAAAGCTCAACGCGGATTCCTGAAGCAGGAAGCCAGCCGTTGCAAGCGTAATGTTGACCACGATCGGCCCAGTCGTGTTCGGCAGCATGTGGCGGAACATGATCGAAGCGCCGCTGATGCCGTTGGCGCGGCAACTTTCGACAAACGTTTCCTCTTTCAGCGAAAGAATTCTGCTGCGCACGATGCGGCAGACGCTGGCCCAACCGGTCACCGTAAAGATGATGATCAGGTTCTTCAAGCTCTGACCCACGAACCCGACCAGAATCAGCACTAGCAGAATCTGCGGAAACACCATGAAGATCTCGGAGATATAGACGATTACGCTATCCACCTTGCCGCCGAAGTAGCCCGCGATGCAGCCGAGAATGCTGCCGACAAGCGCCGCGCAAATCGCACCGAGCATGCCGACGAAGATGGAGACTCTGCCGCCGTAGAGCAGTCTTGTGAGTAGATCGCGCCCCAGCTGATCCGTGCCAAGCCAGTGCTCCGAAGAGCTCGGCAGGTAGCGGTTCGCCGGATCGACCGTCGTCGGCGAATACGACGAAAGCAGCGGCGCAAAACCCGCGGAGAGAATCATAATCAATATAAGGGAAAGACCAAGAACCGCCATCTTGTTGGTAAAAAACTTATACAGGTTCCGCTTCGCCAGGCTCGATTTTCTGGCTCTCGGACGGGTTGAACATCTGCTTTGTTTCATCATCCCATTCCTCCTGTCAGCTCAGCCTGATCCGCGGATCCAGCATTGCCGTGATTAAATCCGCCAACACGCTGGAGAGCAGCACGACGATCGCGATGATAAACGTTGAAATCATCACAACAGGCATGTCGCCGCCGGAGATTGCGGAAAGCAGCATGTTGCCCATACCGGGGTAATTGAACACGCTTTCGATGACCACCGTTCCGCCGACCAGCATCGGTAAACGAAAGACGATGGTGACGATGACCGGGATGATCGCGTTGCGAAACCCGTGCCGAAAATTGACCTTGTTTTCGGATAATCCCTTGCTGCGCGCGGTGGTGATGTAGTCTTTATTGAGTACATCAAGCATGGAACCCCTCGTATAGCGCATAATCGTCGCGATATACGCGGTACCCAGGCAGAACACCGGCAGCACAAGATATTGTATCCGGTCGAAAAATGCTTCTTTGCCCGGCGCCATGCGGCCACCGGTGGGAAACCATTTGAGTTGAATGGCAAACAATACGATCACCACCATGCCAAGAAAGAATTCCGGCACGGAGACGCCGAGCATGCCAAACGTCGTACACAGATAGTCAAACGGGGTGTTTTGTTTGACCGCGGAGAAATAGCCGAAAATCAGCCCCAACACGGTGGCAACCAGAAGCCCCAGGCCTACGAGTTCCAGCGTCGCGGGCAGACGCGCCGCCAACATGACGGAGATGTTGCTGCCGGAAACAATGCTGTAACCAAGATCGCCTTGCAGCAGTTTCCCAAGCCAGCGAAAATACTGAATCGGCAGGGGTGCGTTCAACCCCAGACTTTCACGCAGCGAATCCAGTTGCTCCGGCGTCATCTGCGCATAGAGATCGGGCGGAACCGTTCTCGTAATCGCGTCACCGGGCAAAAGCTGAAGTCCGATGAATATGATTGCGGAAATGACCAGTAGCTTTGGCAGCAGTGAAAGCAAACGTTTTCCAAAATATTTGAGCACGCGCATCCCCCTAACATCATTTCATTATGATGGCGGGGCCGGTACACTTACCAGCGCCCGCCATCATCATGTTAGTTCTCTATTGGTGGAAAATCAACCAATCAGCTTCCAGTCAGCAAACTTATAATCTTTGGACTGCTGATAGTCTCCCGCGAAGATCGACGTATCCAGTTGCAGATGGGCGCCGTTGTATGCAACCATCTTGCTCAGGTTGTAGAGGTCGATGTCGTACTTATCCTTGACCTGTTGCTCCTGCAGAGCGATGACTGCAGTTTTTGCCGTTGCATCGTCCTTGGCGCTGAGGAACTGGTTGTAAGAGGCACCGTAGGTCGCCGCACGTTCGTCAACACTACCGAAGAGAGAATCCCAGTTGCCGCCATCCGGCGCGAGCAGAGCGTATCCAAACGCGGGAACTGCAACCGAGCCGCCACCGGAGTAGATCATGTCCCAATTGCGCTGGGTGTAGATGATGTTAGCCAGATCGCCGGAGGCCAGGAAGGACTCAAACTTCACACCGGCTTGTTCAAAGCCTTGGCGAAGCACTTCCATGATATCCGCTGTGGTCTGATCGCTGTAGTAATAAAGCACGCGGACGGACTTGCTGTAGTCGTAACCCGCTTCATCCAGCAGCGCTTTTGCCGCCGCAACATCGAAAGGCGTCAGCGTAAGCGAGGTGTCAAAGAGAGTGTCGTTCGGGTTGATCATGGTGATCGCAGCGTTTGCCTGATCGCCGTAGAATGCGGCGCAGGTGGCCTTGTCCATGAGCAGTTCAAACGCGGTGCGGACGCGGACGTCCTGCACGAAGGAGTTATACTGTTTATCGGTCGATCCGGTCAGGTTGAAGCGGAATTGGCGCGTATAAGAGGACGGAACCACTACACTGGCCATGTCCGGATTCTGCGCGACGATGTTTTTCATCGTATTGCTGTCGTTGACCGCATCACCGAAGATATAGTCAAGATCGCCCGCGATTGCCGCGCTCACGATTGCGTCGTTGCCGCCCGCATCATAGCTAGTGAAGAGAACGTTCTTGATACCGGCGGGTTCGCCGAAGTAGCTGTCGTTGCGAACCATGGTGAAGTAGTTCGGGAACGAGACCTGATCGATGACATACTGGCCGGAACCGATAGGTTTGCTCCAGAATGTTTCATAGGTCGGAACATCGTTATACGCAACGCCTTCAAACGCATGAGCCGGCAGAATCGCGCTCAGCGCGAGGCCGTAGAGAAGGCCGTTATCCGCGATGGATTCGGTGATCTCAACCGTGTTCGCATCTATGGCTTTCACGCCGGAAAGTTCCGTCGCCGTGCCCGCGAGCACATCCGCAACGCCTGCGATGTTCTTCATGAACTGCTTGACCCAGGATTTTTCATACGCGATTGCGGTGTTCAGAGAAAACACCACATCGTCCGCGGTCACAGCCGTGCCATCCGAGAATGTCGCAGCGGGGTTGAGTTTAAAGGTGTAGGTAAGGCCGTCATCCGAAACAGTGTAGTCCGTTGCCAGATCGCATGTAAACGTGCTATCGGGCTGCGCTTCAACCAGTGTACTGAAGAGCATGTTCGGTTAAAGGCACTTGATGTCCGTATACGGGCACTCAAAGATGGAGTTCGTACCGATTCCGGCAACCCAGGCCAGCTTCAGGGTACCGGTTTCGCTCAGATCGACCGACTCGGTAGGTGCTGCTGTCGCTTCCGCAGTCGCTTCAGCGGGGGCTTCCGTGCTGGTGGCTGCTGCCGGCGTCGTTGCCGTGCAACCAACCAGTGCACCAACCGCCATCAAGACAACCAAGAGCATTGCAATGGTCTTTTTCATGTGGTGTTTTTCCTCCTCGTTTTGTTTCTTTATCCGCTGCCGCTCCCGGCGGCGATAAATCGGTAAGATAAAAAGAATGCCGAGACACAAGAGGATTTCGTTTGCTTGATCAAATGCGAGTTTTCTGATTTACTGTGATCTAATTTTTAATGTTGGTTGAAGGAATCGATCGCCCCTTTGAAGGGTTCATGCTTAAAAACTTGTGATGCTGTTGCTTGTTGGATGAATTAATTCCGTTTTCGTTATTATTGTGAAATCGTCTTTGATTTGTTTTTCAATTTTTCTATCCAAAGGATACCACCATGCTGCCATGAATGCAACACTATTTTGTTGTTTTCGTAAATTAATTTTACGTATTTAAACCGTTATTACCTATTTATTATTATATTTAATTCTTATTTCGTTTATTTCTCAGAAGAATTCGTGACATATTCATGTTTTACCTCTCAGTTCGTTCTTGTTTCGAATTTTGAATCTTTTTCGCACGATGTCGGTTGCAGTTTCTTGCGCTTGTGATAAAATAGATAAAAAGGCGGGGATTGTGTGTGAATTTTCTAAATTATAAAGAGTATCGAAGATATCTCGTTCTCAACTTAATTCATTCTCTCGGTCCAATCAGCCGCACGAAGCTTGCGGAGATCACGGACTATCGCCCCGCTGCAATCGGGGATATTATCAACGAACTCATGGACGAGAATCTGTTGGTTGAAACCGGCTCCGCCGCCAGCGGGCAGGGACGCCACCGCACGCTGCTGGGGTTGAATTCGGACTATATCTGCGCAATCGGCGTTTCCATCAACGCTTCCACCATCATCACAAACCTGCTTACGATCGACGGAACCGTCCGAAATTCCGTCTCCAATCGAATTCACGGGAGCGGCTCGGTTGACGAGCTTGTCCGGCAAACGATAGAGACGATCCAGGATATGCTTGCCCAGTATTCCAACCGTAAAATTCTGGGCATCGGCATCTGCGACCCCGGCCCTGCACCGGGGCATTGGGACGAGGCAGGCGACCTCTTTCCTACCCTGATCGCGTTTAACGACTGGGTCAACCATGATCTAAAGGCGATATTGCAGTCACAGTTTCACCTACCCGTCGCGGTATTTGCGCGCGGCATTCTCACCTCGATTGCGGAAGAAAAGTTCGGAGCAGCGAAGGGGCTGAAGGACTTCATCTGCCTCGATCTGTGCAACGGCATTGGAATGAGCTTTTACGTCAACGGCAGCGTGGTGCGCGGCGCAAACCATGTTGCGGGGCAAATCGGCGACACGGTCGTACACACCAACGACCGCATTTGCAGCTGCGGCAAGGTCGGTTGCGTCGAAGCCTCCGCGGCTTTCCCCGCCGTTCGCGCCAATATTTTAGCCGCCCTGGAGCGCGGTGTATTTTCCGTACTCAACGGTTACTATGACTGCAAGCAGGAGTTGACCGTGCAGGACGTCAAGCGCGCGCTCGACAGCGGCGACAAGCTCTGCAGCCACTACATCAAGGAATCGACGCAGCTGTTGGGGCTTGCGATCGCAAACGCCGTCAACCTGCTCAATCCGCAAAGTGTCTTTCTGCACGGCTATATGGTCGGTTTGGGTGATTTCTTCCTTCAGAATTTGGAAGCGGCCATCCGAGAGAATTGCATGATGGTGTTCAGCAACGTCGAGATCAAGGTCCTCTCCTCTACATTGGAAGACGACCTGCCGCTCGGTGCCGCCGCCGTGATATTTGACGACTTTTTGCATACTGATGATTTTAAATGGGTCAAGAGCCTAAACGTCGAGTCCTCTTCTTGTTAATATCAACATGCATCATCGATCGTCTTATCCTTTCGATATCGTGAACGCCGTGATTCAACCGACAGTATCGTTCATGCAAAGATTCACCACCGCACCCACCCAAGTAGTCGCGCGCTGGTATTACTTTTTTGGGATTTATTTAGAAAAGACACACGAAATGATATCATTTCGTGTGTCTTGTTTTTTATCTCCATCTTTTTGTTGAAGTAATATGCATTCATAATCTATGGGCCGCTGACGAAGGGACTATTATGTGTTCCGTCCGCACAGCGCTTCTTATATACCTGAAGTAGCTGAATTTATTCGAAACTTCAGCTCGTTTGATACAACGTTTGCGCTTGAAAAAGTGAAGATTCTTCTGATACTTCCTGCTAAACTCCATTTTGTTCTATATTTTGCTCGTATTTGCCTTTTTTGATTGACGAACTCCATCGTTTCTGTTATTATAATTCTACCTTATAGCAATCTATGGGGTTTTATTTTAACTCTTATCGCAAACGTTTGCGTGATGGGAGCACCAAATCATGCATTTCTCGTTTTGGATTCTCGTTTTTCTCACATACATCTTCACATACGTAAACGGCTTTCACGACGGATGCAACGTCGTTGCTACGCTGATTGCCAGCAGGTCAATGAAGCCATATCCGGCGTTGGCCTGGGCAGCGGTCGTAGAGCTGATTTCCCCGTTTGCTGTTCTCGTGATCGGATCCAGTGTTTCCGACACGATTAAAAAGCTGGTGGCAGTAAGCTTCTATACCGATCCTGAGACGAAGAGTGTCGCGCTGGCGTTCATCACCGCCGGGATTCTCGCCGCCATTATCTGGAATTTGGTCACGTGGCTCTATGCGATTCCCGCCTCCTCCTCCCATGCCCTGATCGGTGGCGTCGTTGGCGCAGGTATTGCTGCATTCAGCACGCATGCCATCGCATGGAGCTATTTCTGGACAAAGGTCGTCATCATGATCTTCCTCACTCCGTTGATTAGCTTTCTGATCGGCTTTTGCATTCTGCAGCTACTGCGTTTCCTCACCAAAAACGCAAGCGTCCGGGCAAACACATTCTTTACCTATGCACAGTGGTTCAATATGACATTTCTCGCCTTCAACCACTCCTTTAATGATTCGCAGAAGTCCATCGGCATCGTGATGATTCTGATCGGCATCTATGGCGGCTCGACCGCGACGATTCCGATTTGGGCAATCGCACTTGCGGCTCTAAGCCTTGCATGCGGCATCGCGTTTGGCGGATTCCGCATCATCCGAACCGTAGGAACCGGCATCTATAAAGTACAGTCCATCGACTCCTTTGCCTCACAGATGACGGCAGGAACCGTCCTGCTCGCTTCTTCGCTGCTTGGGGCTCCGGTATCCTCCAGTCAGATCGTTTCGTCTTCTATCATGGGCGTTGGCGCAGCGGAACGTTATAAGGCTGTTAGATGGGATGTCGCTGGCAAAATCCTTCTCTCGTG
>JBDKRF010000296.1:0-4007 GCA_039683525.1 Clostridiaceae bacterium | reverse complement strand
ACGCCGGAATCCGCGGGCGCGGAAGAAAGCGGAACGGCGAATAGCAGAAGCCCCAGCGCGAGCACGAAGGCAATCCCTCTGTGGGAACGGATCGGTCGTTTCTTCATAAGCCCCCCGAAAAGAAAGTTGAGAGAACGGATATGTAACACACACCCGTATCGTGATTGTATCGAATTTACAGCAGGAATAACATCTGTTTTCGTGATTTTTCTCGGATTGTTCACTTTAACGAAACAGCGTGGCTACATGCTTCACACCCGCCGTGCTGCTGAAGCACGAATCTGTGCCGTTAGTTGCTTTCGCAAACGCAGGAGAACGCAACGTTTGTCAGCCTCTGCTGCGCGGACTCAGCCGCTGCCTTGTCCGCAAAGACGCCGAACACCGCGCTTCCGCTGCCGCTCATGCAGGCGGCCTTTGCGCCAAGCGTGAGCAGATCCGCCTTGATGCGGCCTATTTCGGGCACCAGCTCAATCGCTGGTTCTTCCAGCGCGTTATACAGCAGCGGACAGAGTGCGTCCAAATCGCCTTGCGAAAGCGCCGCGAGCGCCGCGGTCGTCTCCGGCATGATGCGCGGAAGCTTCAAGAGTGAAAACAGCTTTCTGGTGGAGACGCCCTCAGCCGGCTTTGCGACAAGCAACTGTAGCTTCATGCCGCGCATAGGCGTCAGCACCTCGCCAATGCCCTCCGCGCGCTGCGTGCCGCCTTTGAGGCAGAAGGGCACGTCCGCACCGACCTTTGCCGCGATTTCGACCAGCGTCTTTTCGTCCACCTCGCCAAAGAGCTCCTGCAGGGCGTTCAGCGTCGCCGCCGCGTCCGCGCTGCCGCCGCCAAGGCCTGCCTCGGCGGGGATGCGCTTGATCACGCGGATATGCGCGCCTCTACCCGTCAGCGCACGGTAAAGCTCCGCCGATCTGCGCACCGTGTTGTCATACGGCAGCAGCATGCCCGTGCTCGTGACCACGATGTCCCGCGCGCGCTCGACCGTGACCGTATCAAACAGATCGATCGTCTGCATGATGGAGTCCAGCGCGTGATAACCGTCCGCCCGCTTATACAGCACACCGAGCGTGAGATTGAGCTTTGCGTATGCGCGTTTTGTCGTTTGATCCATACGATTTTTACACCCGACGAATTGCTTCGTTCTTCTAATTACTTGATATTGCTCAGTATACCAAATACGCACCCGTTGTGGAAGTTGCCGCGCGCGGGAATGCGGCTGGATCACTGTCGCTTTCTTGCGCCGTGTGCTATACTAGATGTGCTTTTTATCGGAGCAAACAGCACAGGATATGGGTTTCACCGTTCTGCGACGGTTTGAAAAAAGGAGATCTTTTTTACTATGTTATTTTCACCGTTGTGCAGCGGATCTTCCGGCAACGCCTCCTATCTGGAGGCGGGTGGTGTTCGCCTGCTGGTCGACGCGGGTGTCACCGCCAAGCGCCTACGCGAGCTGATGACTATGGTCGACCTCGCACCGGACGGGCTTGACGCGATCCTAGTCACCCATGAGCATTCGGATCACGTCGCCGGCATCGGCGTACTCTCGCGCAAGTACGATATCCCTGTCTATGCGGCAGGCGAGTGCTGGGAGCACATGCCGAACTGCATCGGCGAGATCGCAACCAAAAACATCCGTGTGTTTGAACCGGATCGCGACTTTTACCTCAAGCAGCTCTGCGTACACCCCTTCTCCACGCCACACGACGCGGCGCATGCGGTGGGGTACACGTTTGTTCATGACGGAAAAAAGCTCTCCATCATGACGGACATCGGGCATGTCTCCAATCGTATGATCGACGCAGTCGCAAACTCCGACCTCATCCTGCTCGAAGCCAATCACGACGTGGACATGCTCAAGGCGGGCAGCTACCCCTATCCGCTCAAGATGCGCATCCTCTCGTCCCACGGGCACCTCTGCAACGAGGACGCGGGGCTCGTGCTGCAAAAGCTGCATGATCGCGGGGTCAAAAACGCGATCCTGGGTCACCTCTCCGAGGAAAACAACACGCCGGAGCTTGCGCTGGTCACCGTGCAGTCGCTGTTGGAGAGCGCGGGATTATTGGACAGCATGTTTGTCACCGTCGCCGACCGCTTCCGCCCCTGCGGATTGTTTGAGCTGTAGAAGTTAGATTTCAACATGCTCGTTACGCGTATTGACAGAGAAACATTCGTTTGCTATAGTATAGACAGATAGTTCTCCTATCTGGTGCGCTGACACCGCAATCCGAAACACTTGTTGGACGAATGTGCCAACCGTTGGCGAGCAACAGAAAAACTCGTGGTTTGGTCGGTTATCCCGGCCGTTGGCGGACAACAGAAAAATCAGCAGTGCAACAGGGAGTATTCAGTTCTGCGGAATTGATTGCTCCCTGTTTTTTAAGACGAGGGTATATGGATAAAGCAGAGGCTATTCGAATCATTACGCAGTGTGCAAAAACCTACCAAACTGAGCTGAACAACAAGAATGTTCTTTTTGTTTACATGGAGGATTACTGGCTCCGCGCTTTAGAATGCAGTTTCTTGCCCCGTCATTTTCTCCATTTGACTGGTGTTCGCTTTTCCGGTTCAAGCTCGAATTTTCTACGTCTCTGTGTAGAACACAAATTAAGTCCACAGCAGATTTCACTTTCACCAAACGGGACGACGGAGATGAAATTGCAAGTTTTACCAGAGCTGGTAAATATTCATAGGACGGCGCGCATGATAGGCCCCTACAATCAATCCAAAGTCATGTTGTATACGGAGAAACTCATTGGAAATGTCCGCGGATGTATGGGCTTTGTCGCGGATGGTGATTATTACGTACCAAATACGGTGTTAAGGGAAGATATCCGAAATATCACGCTTGGCTGCAAACGTATGATTGCAGTGTTTGTAAAGGACATTGGGCAGCCAGTTTATACAGAGGTTTCACTTAATACCGCCGGACACGTATTATGCGATATCAAACAAGAGGAAGTATTGAAGCGTTACTTTTATAACGTTGATAGCAAAGCATGAAGATCAAAATCGCCTGTGTGGGAAAAGTGAAGGATGCCTTTTATCGAGATGCCGTCGCGGAATATGCGAAACGGCTCTCGCGTTTTTGCACGCTGGAGATCGCGGAGGTCGCGGACGAAAAAGCGCCGGAGACGCTGTCCCCCGCCGAGGAAACGCAGGTCATGGAACGCGAAGGCGAAAAGTTGCTCGCCCGTATCCTGCCCGGCGAGTACGTCGTGTGCCTGACCATCGACGGCAAGCGCTTCTCCTCCGAAGGGTTCGCAAGCACGCTGCAATCCACCTTTGACCGCTCGATCTCCTGCATCACATTTGTCATCGGCGGCTCCCTTGGGCTCAGCCCCGCGGTGACAAGCCGCGCGGATCTCAAGCTATCCGTCTCTGATATGACCCTTCCACATGGGCTTTGCCGCGTGGTGCTGCTGGAGCAAATCTACCGCTCGTTCAAGATCAACGCGCACGAGCCGTATCATAAGTAGCGCATCTTAATCGGCTTCGAGTGTTCAGCCCGTTGCAATTTTGTCATAAAAGTGTAATTTTGATTATCGCGGCAAAAGTGTTTGACACAGCCAATTCAATACCCTATAGTGAAAATACAACCAAATAGCTGAATCTTCTGTGTAGCACGCAGAGGAGCGGGAGAACCAACATTTGGGGTGAATCCGAAGATCTCTTCGGTAGGGTAGCTTTTCGTCCGAACCCGTCAGCTAATCTCGTAAGCGTAGAAAGCATGTGTTTTTCCACGTCTATTTTCCTTTGGAAAACCGAATTGTTTCTTTTTGCGCTTGCGATGGTTCGCGGGCGCATGTTTTTTTGCATGCATTTCCCATGCCACGCGAAAGAACACCAACCTTACGACCAAGGAAAGGAGCGGATCCCATGATACAAGTAGCCGTCTGCGGCATCGGGCGCACGGGGAGCGAGGTGCTCCGCGCGGTACTCGACAGCGAGCGTTTTCAGTTGGCAGCCGCGTTTTGCAGGCCTGACAGTGAGAAAGCAGGACGGGACGC
>JBDKRF010000295.1:0-3295 GCA_039683525.1 Clostridiaceae bacterium | reverse complement strand
CCAGAGCGCGGACTCCAGCGTTTCGTAAAGGTGGTTGAGTTCCTCGCTGTCGCAGCTGACGTTGACAAAGCCGGTGTGCGAACCATCCGTTTTAAACGAGCCGTAGTCACGCAGGCGCAACACAAACGGGCGAATATCCCGCACCGCCTCGCGCATCGCGTCCGTAATGTCCTTGAGCGCATCCGTTTCGCCTAAAAAATGCAGCGTAATATGATAGTTCTCCCGCGGAACAAAGCGCCCGACAGCCCCGTGTGCCTCAAGAGCAACGCGGGATGCGGACAACGCGCGCGTGATATCCGGCGGCAGCGGAATGGCGATAAACAGGCGCATACTTCTGGTTCCCCCTCTGCCGCGCGGCTCAACCACGCGGCGAAAACGTTACCTGTAGTATAGCCAAATTTCGACAAAATTGCCAGTGGTGACGGCAAAGGTGCGATCTGCGATTTTTCCGTTATCGATCTGCGATTTCCGGTTGCGGGGTCACCGTTTCGATTCGGTGGATTTTGTATGAAACATACCAGCCCAATCAATTTTGAAGCGCATCCTGCAAAAAAACGGTTCGAAAATCGAGTTTACCATGTGTGAGAGGCAATCTTGCATACCCCTTGTTCACAAAAACTGTATGAGTTATCCACAGCGGGTTATCCACATTATCCACCGCGTTATCCACATAATGCGTGATTTTCGCGTTTTGGTATGTGTATAAGTCAAAAAAACGTGTGGAATGCGATGAATATCCACGTTTATCATGCGTTTTGTAAAAAATAGTATACAATTCTCCGTACCATATGGGGTGATATTCATCTTTTTCTTTCCTGCAAATTCATAACTTTTCATGCGATAAAAAAGCTTCCCTCTCCGGAAAGCGAAACACTTGTTCTTTTCAGTTATATCCTTCAAAATCCGTCTTTTTCTAGTCAAGAATCTGTCTTGTATCTCTTAAGTTCTTTTGCTTACTTTTCTTTCAAGAAAAGTAAGTCAAGAAAAGTAAGACAAGAAAAGGAAGTTACTTCTCTTTTCTCACGATCTGTGCGCCGATGGCGGTGAGCTTCTTATCGAGGAACTCGTAGCCGCGGTCGATGAAGTGGATGTTGTGCACGTTGGTCGTTCCGCTGGCGGCAAGCCCCGCTACGATCAGCGACGCGCCCGCGCGCAGGTCGGTGGCATAGATATCGGCTCCGCGCAGGGAGGGAATCCCCTTGACCTTGGCGGTGTTGTTGTCCTTCACGCTGATGGAGGCGCCCATGCGGCGCAATTCCTTGACGTGGTTAAAGCGGTTTTCGAAGATCGTTTCATTGATCGTGGATACACCGGCGCAGGAGCAGAGATACGCCATCATCGGCTGCTGCAAATCGGTGGGGAAGCCGGGGTAGGGCAGGGTCTTGACATTGATCGGGCGCGGGCGGTCGTTCATGATGACGCGAAGGTAAAAGTCCCGTCCGTCGTCGCCTTCGATGACGCGCGCACCGCTCTCCATGAGTTTTGCGGAGATGGCTTCCATATGGGTGGGAATCACGTTTTTAATGATGACGTCGCCCATGGTGGCGGCAGCCGCGACCATAAATGTGCCTGTTTCAATCTGATCCGGAATGATGGCGTAGCCGCAGCCGTGCAGGTGCGGTCTGCCGCTGATGCGGATGACGTCCGTGCCGGCGCCCTTGACGGAGGCACCCATCATGTTGAGAAAGTTTGCGACGTCGACCACATGCGGCTCTTTCGCGACATTGCTCAGAACCGTACTGCCTTCCGCCATGCAGGCAGCCAGCATCACGTTGATGGTAGCGCCGACGCTGACCACGTCAAAGAAGATCTCGGCGCCGATGAGCCGCTCGGCTTTCGCGCGGACGATGTTGTGTTCGCAGTCCAGCTCGACCTCCGCACCAAGCGCACGCATGCCCTTGAGGTGCTGATCGATGGGACGCGCGCCGATGACGCAGCCGCCGGGAAGGGCCAGCTCGACTTCATGAAAGCGCCCCAGCAGAGCGCCAAGCAGATAGTAGGATGCGCGCATGCTGCTGACCGCCTCGCTGAGCGCCTTGGTGTTTTTCAGCGTTCGCGAGTCGATGCGCATGCAGTCGCCTTCGGTATAATCGACAGTTACGCCCAACTCCTCTAGGATTTCCTTGAGGCTCTGGACGTCCTGAATATGCGGCAGATTCTCCAGCACGCAGGTTTCGCCTGCCAGAATTGCGGCGGGTATAATGGCAACGGCGGCGTTTTTCGCGCCGCTGATGGTCACGGTTCCTTCGAGCCGCTGACCGCCTTTGATCTCATACCATTCCTTCTGCATACGATTGTTAGTCTATCGGAATCGAAAAGAGAAGTCAAGCGCTGCACAAGTGTTGTGCTCTCTTTTCGAAAGCCACGAAAAATAGCGATTATACGACGCGGATTTTTTTATTCACATGAAGATGGGCTGGTGTCGCCGCCGTCATCCGACTGTACCCCTCTCTTTCTGCAATAGAAAGGCGCGTGCATTGCAGAATATGTCATTGATTTTCTTCTATCGATACCGTAGAAAACACGATTTATACGCAATATTACCCAGATATACGCCAAAACGGCATGATTTTGCATATTGAACCAATCTTGGGCTTTTTGCATCTTAAAATCCTGCAACTTTCATTACAAATATATTTTTCAGAATGCCGATCTAATTATAAGGATTGAATTGACAAGCGCACGACTGCATGCTAAAGTTATTTTAGCATTTCTCTATTTTTTTGAGACTTTGGAGGAATCCCATGGAAAAGTTAGTCATCGCTCTGGGCGGCAACGCGCTGCAAGAAGGCAACGGCCCGGCAACCGCGGAAGCGCAGCTGGAAGTCGTCGAGAAGACGTCCGTCTACATTGCGGATATCATTGAAAAAGGATACAAGGTCATTTTGGCGCACGGCAACGGCCCGCAGGTCGGCCGCATCGTGTTGCAAAACGAGAACTCCGTCAATGTCACCCCCGCGATGCCGTTTGACGTTTGCGGTGCGATGAGTCAGGGCATGATCGGTTATCATATGCAGCAGGGCTTGACCAAGGCGCTGCGCGCACGCGGCAACCACACTGGTGCCGCCACCGTAGTCACCCAGGTCGTAGTGGATAAAAACGACAAGGCATTCCTTGCCCCTTCCAAGCCCATTGGGCCTTTCTATAGTGAAGAAGACGCGAAGAAGCTCCAGGCGGAAAAAGGTTACTCGGTCAAGGAAGATTCTGGCCGCGGTTGGCGCAGAGTCGTCGCCTCGCCGATTCCCGTTGAAATCGTCGAGCTGCCGGAAGTCAAGTGCCTCATTGAAGGCGGCTT